>JAUXKG010000032.1 GCA_030624355.1 Acidobacteriota bacterium | reverse complement strand
TTGAAAGCTGCGGCTGACGGCCCTCGGAGAACCACTACAAATTCTTTTAGTTGGGTCATCCTGATCTCCTTTCCTACTAGCATAAGCAATTCATGCGAGCAGGGTAGAAAATTTTTCGACCTGTTTCAGAGGAAGATTTTGGGTGCGCCTGGGGTGCGGAAGGTGCGGCTTTCTTCCGCACTATTCCACTCTGTGCAGGGTGCTAACCGTGGAAAGCCAGTAAAAATAGGCTTGGCGGGGTATTGGTGTAAAATGGGGATATGTCGCTTTCTCATCTCTTGACCCCCAAAAGAAAACGCCTCTTTTGGGCCTCTTATTCCGTCTCGGTGCTGGTGGTGGCAGTGATTGGGGCTTTGGGAGGTCTCCTATTTGGATACGCAATCGACTTGCCGCAGGTTGATAGATTACAAGAGGTGCGTCCCAATATTGTCTCCTACGTTTACTCTGACGACGGACGTGTTTTGGGTCAATTTGCGTTAGAGAGACGAGTTCTAGTTTCTTACGATCAGATACCTGAGACCCTCATGAATGCCATCCTGTCGACCGAAGATGCGAGCGTCCTTGACCATTCCGGTATCGACTTCAGACGTCTCTTTGTGGCTGCAGTGCGGGACATTGTTCTGGGCGAAAGAAAGGGTGCTTCGACCCTCACAATGCAATTGAGCAAACTGCTCTTCACCAGCTCGGAAAAAACAATTGAGCGAAAAATCAAAGACATGCTGTTTGCACTAGAGATTGAGAAGAATTACTCGAAGGAGCAGATTTTCACCTTCTACTGTAACCAGATCTACATGGGTCACGGAACCTACGGAATCGCTTCGGCAGCGGATTTATATTTCAACAAGTCACTTGAGGAACTGACACTAGCGGAATCAGCCTTGCTGGCAGGCACTATTCAGGTTCCTGAGCGCCACTCCCCGATTAACCATCCGGAAAGGGCTCTGAGTCGGAGAAATTTAGTCTTGAGACGAATGTACGATGAAGAATACATCGATGTAGTCACTTTCCAAGAGACCCTTGCAGAACCCCTTCTTGTGCGCCGTAAGAACTACGAGCAGAGTCCTGCTCCATACTTCGTTGAGTGGGTTCGGCAGTACCTGGAAAAACACTATTCCACAGAACAGATTTGGGAGGGAGGATTAAGAATTTACACCACCCTGGACTACGACATGCAAGTGGCGGCCCATCGTGCTTTGCGACAAGGTCTGATAGCGTTTGACAAGGAACATACGCCCTGGAAACCATCGATGAAAAGCGGTTTGGAACGGATTGAGAATCTGGATAGCTATGTTCATCCTGAGTGGCGTCAATTTTTCTACGAAGGGCAACTCGTTCACGGGCTGGTCCTGGAATCGAATTCCAAGCAGGCGACCGTCAAGATTGGCAGCTATACTGCCTTGATCCAGTCAGAAGACATAGAGTGGACCGAACAAAAACAGGTCGACTATGTTCTGAAAAAAGGAGACATCGCCACCTTCTTAATTGAATCGATTGACCGTTCTGATAAAACGATTGACGCGCGCTTGGACCGAATTCCTGAGGTTCAGGGAGCCTTGCTGGCGTTGGACAATGGATCGGGAGCCATAAAGGCGATGGTGGGGGGATTCGATTTCCAGTACAGCAAATTCAACCGGGCCACCCAGGCACTGCGCCAACCCGGATCTATTTTCAAACCCTTCACCTATGTTGCGGCCCTTGAGAGAGGCTATTCACCCTCAGACAAAATCTTGGACGCTCCAGTCAGTTTTCGGGACAGCCTGGGGCGCGTCTATGCTCCGGAGAATTCAGATCAGAAGTTCAAAGGTCTTATCCCGATCCGCAATGCCCTGGCCCAGTCGCGCAACGTTCCTACTATCCGACTGGCGAATGATCTGGGAATTGAAACCATCATCGAGGTAGCACATCGCTTTGGGATTGACCGGAACTTCCCTCCCTATTTGCCAATCGCACTGGGAGCCGGCGAACTGACACTCCAGGAAATTACATCAGCGTTCACAGTTTTTCCCAATCGAGGGGTGCGTTTGGAACCCTTCTTTATCCAGCGGGTTGAGGACTACAACGGAGTCACACTGGAGGAGCACCACAATCAATTTCGGCAAGCCACTTCTCCCGAAACTGCTGAAAAGATGATTAATTTGCTCACAGGTGTCGTCGAAATGGGAACCGCTCGGCGAGCTCGAGCTCTGAATCGACCGATAGGTGGAAAAACTGGTACGACCAACGAGTCTACCGACAGCTGGTTCGTAGGCTTCACTCCTCAAATCACAGCCGGTGTTTGGTCCGGATACGACGAGAAAAAATCGCTTGGTAAAAAGGTTTACGGATCCACACTAGCCTTGCCCATCTGGATCGATTTCATGGAAGAGATCTACCAGGATCTCCCCGCTGAAGAGTTTGATCTGACCTCTACGTCCAGCGGGCGAAATCCAGTTCCAGAAAGAGTTGTGGGAACAGGAGAGGAACTACTGGAAGCGCCTTGGAGCGTTGAAGACATCCCCCCGCCATCTGCCTCGGCTCCTTAGACGAACAGAGGAAACAATCTCCTTCTGTTACATTTTCCGATCAATCACGAATTCAGGAAACCTCAGCAGCGCTTCACGATAAATAGAGTCTGGAAAATCTGACAGGGCCTGCTTGGCCTGCAGGCTATACTCCATGGCCAGCTTCACTACATCCTCCAGGGTTTCGTAAGAATGGACCAGTTCAATGATCCTTCTCTTGTTCTTCGGAGTAAAATCCCTATTCGCGATCACACCTCGTATGAACTCCTGCTCAGCGCTATCTGCCCGTTGCAGCAGATAGATAATGGGTTATGTCGTCTTTCCTTCTTCCAAGTCTTTGAGAACCGGTTTGCCCAATGTATCCTCATCCGAGTTGTAATCCAGCAGGTCATCGATCAACTGAAAAGCCATTCCTACTGCATGACCGTAAGCTTCCAGTCTCCTCTCCTTGTTCAAATCAACATTCCCTAAGATAGCCCCCAAACGCCCGCAACCGGAGAAAAGATGGGCAGTCTTGCGATGACAAATATCCAGTTGTTCGTCGGCCGTTATATCGGTGCCACCCTGCTGTTGAAACTGCAGTAACTCCCCCTCGACCATCCCCCTCGTGATGTCGATCAACAGATCGAGAATTCGAAAATCACGCAGTTCCAGGGCCAGAGAGAAGGAGGTCATGTACAGCCAGTCACCCATCAACACCGTGACCTGGTTGCCCCATTTGGCGTTGACAGACGGTCGGCCACGCCGAACGCTGGCGTTATCAATAATGTCATCGTGGACCAACGTTGCCACATGAATCAGTTCAATGACGACACTTAATCGGATAGCCGAATCATCGTCGGCATCGCACATCTTTGAACAGAGAAGCAGCAGAAGAGGACGAAAACGCTTACCTCCACTGTCGTGGAGGTATTCGTTGATATCGTTGACAAGGGGCAAGGCTGATCCCGCATTAGCCTTCAAGGAAAGCTCTACCTTCTGGAGATCAACCTCCACTAAACTGAAGATTTCGTTGAGAGTCGGGGACACCCCGTAAACCGATTTCATGCGTTTTGCCGGCGCCAATATACCAATTCAGTCTACAGCTGACAACTAAACACTAAGGCAACCATAGTGTCCTGTCCCACAAATAGCCTGACACTTGTTACGGACGCGACGGTTTCTGATTCGAGGCGCGACGACGAGTTGATGTGGTTCATCGGCGAGGAGAAGCAACAAGGAAGCAGAGGCCGTCCCGCCGCAACCCAGAGGGCTGAATGGACTTTGGCCGATCTCTTTGTTGCTCGTCGTCGATGATGTTACCACATCGCCTCCTCCTCGCTCCGCGATCTCGTCTCAAATTCCATTCAGCAAATGTTAGGCTATTTGTGGGACAGGAAACTATGGTTGCCCGAACAGCCTTGTGAAATTTTCACTGGTCGTATCCGCCACTTCCTCATGAGTCATTCCGCAAACCTGAGCCAATATGTCGGCGACCCTGGCCAGATAGGCCGGTTCATTGCGCTTGCCCCGAAAGGGAACTGGCGCAAGATAGGGCGAGTCGGTCTCGATTAGCAGTCTCTGAGCAGGAATCTGCAATGCGCTCTCTCGGATGTCAGTCGCCTTCGGAAAGGTCAGAATACCGCCAAAGGAGATATAAAAACCCAGCTCAATGCAACGCTCTGCCATGTCAAGATCTCCGGTAAAGCAGTGCAGCACACCGCCTGGGCCACCGGCAAACTCCTCTTCCAGAATCTGACAGGTGAGCTGTTCTGCATTTCGACAATGAATAATGACGGGTTTGGCGACATCGCGCGCACAGCGAAGTTGGTTTCTGAAAGCCTCAATTTGCTGCTCCCGAGGCGAGTTATCGTAGTGAAAATCCAGGCCTATCTCTCCCCACCCCAAAATCTTCGGATGACCAATCACGTCAATTATCAGCGCTTCCAGCGCCTGGCTGTAGAAACGAGCATCGTGAGGATGCACTCCAACGGCACCATATAAATGCCCATGGCTGTCTAGATTTTCCATGAAAGTGGTGAGGCTGCCAATTGATTCCTGCACACAGCCAATGGTCAGAATAGAAGCGACGCCGGATTCATGCGCTCGCGCCAGGACAGCCTCCAGATCCTCCTGGAAGTCTGGAGAATCCAGGTGGGCATGTGAATCAATCAACATCGTCTGCCCGAGTAATAGGTGAGGTCGCGTTACAGGCGCCACGATGAAAACGCTTCGAAGTCATTTCAGTCGCGCGCCAATCTTGACCGGCTCGCTGAAATCCACCAGAACTGGTCTACCCTCGTCGTTGGCCGCTACAAGCATTCCATCAGACTCCACCCCCATGAGCTTTGCAGACTTCAAGTTGGTCACTACTGCAACCAGACGCCCGGTTAGAGCTTCAGGAGAGTACTCTTCGCCGATACCGGCAACGACTTGACGGACCTCACTTCCAATATCGACCTGAATCTTGAGCAGTTTCTTGGATTTCTTAATTCTTTCAGCTGCAACAACTTTACCAACCTGCATCTCGACTTTGGCGAAATCCTCAATTTCAATTTTCTCCTCTTTTGAGACTGGCTCAGATTTCGCTTCCTCTTGAACGGCCAGCTGTCTGTGCTGCTTTCTTTCCTTGACACGATCGGCAAACTCTTCAGGATCGAGGCGTGGATAAATGGCCTGAATCTTTCCAAGCCTGGAACCAGCCTTCATTCCGCCCCACACCAAATCACTGATCCTTAAATCACCCGGGGACTTGGATACCCCGAGTTGTTTCAAGATCGAGGCACAACCGTCTGGAACCACCGGAATCAACAGCACGGCAATCACTCGGAGGCACTCGGCTGAGTAATAGAGAACAGTGCCCAATCGGTCTTTCTGAGACGCGTCGGCAGCCAGTTTCCAGGGCTCATTGGCAACCAGATACTTGTTGACCGTGGAGATAAGCTCCCAAACGTTATCGATGGCTTTGTTGATTTCGAGACTATCAAAGTTGGCTCGGTAGAGGTTCGTCGTTTCCCCGGCAAATTGTCTCAACTTCTCATCTCGACTCTCCGTCTGCGCAGGCTCCGGGATCTCTCCTTCAAAATAATTGTCAATCATCTTGAGCGTCCGGTTGCACAAGTTCCCCAGATCGTTGGCCAAATCACTGTTTACACGAGTCCGCAGGAGCTCATAGGAGAAGTTGCCATCGGCACCCACTGAAATTTCTCTAAGAAGAAAGTATTTAATGTAATCAGGCTGGGCCAGATCGAGCAGTTCATCAACGGTGACAGTATTGCCCCGCGACTTTGACATTTTCTCTCCGTCCACAGTCCACCATCCATTCACTAAAAGATGGCGAGGCGGCTCCAGGTTGGCGGCCATTAGGAAAGCCGGCCAGTAGACGGCGTGAAAGCGAAGAATGTCTTTACCGATCACCTGTACATCTGCGGGCCAGTACTGTTCAAACTGTTTTGTCTTCTTTCCGAAGTTTATACCTGACAAGTAGCCTGTCAGAGCGTCAAACCAGACATAGAAGATATGCTTGTTATCCTTGGGCACTGGGATACCCCAGCGAAAGGAGGTGCGACTGATGCTGAGATCCCTAAGGCCTCCCTTGACAAAACTGACAACCTCATTCATGCGGGATGCAGGAATGACGAAATCCGGATTGTTTTCATAAAAATTCAGCAGTTTCTTCTGAAACTCAGAGAGCTTGAAAAAATAGCTCTCCTCCACCATAGTCTCGGTTGGGCGCCCACAGTCGGGGCAGCTTTCTTCCCCTTCGGATACATAGGCTTCACAGTTGACACAATAGAGCCCGCTGTACTCTCCCAAGTAAATAAAATTATTGTTGGCTATTGTGGTATAGATCTCAGCAACCGCCTTGTGGTGCTTTTTCTGCGTTGTCCGTATGGACCCATCAAATGTCAGTCCTAGTCGTTTCCACGCTTGTTTGAAGGTATCTGCATAGGTATCAGCAATTTGTTGAGGAGTCATTCCCTGCTCTCGAGCTGCTCTCTCGATCTTGAGTCCATGCTCGTCGGTTCCGGTCAGAGACACGACATCCAGTTCACAAATCCTCTTGTAGCGAGCAATCGCATCGGCGATCACGGAGGTATACGTATGTCCCACGTGAGGAGCTCCATTGACATAGTAGAGCGGAGTGGTCAGGTAGAAAGTGTTACTCATGGCCTCCATTACCTATTCTCTTCAAGACTTCCTGTCTCAATTCCTTAAACGGTACCTTGTGTTTTTCCGCAATCCTTTTCAAATCTTCGTACTCGGGGGCGATGCTAATGGTTTTTCCTCTGAGCCGCCCAATCTTCACGCCCACTGGTCCGTACTCAGTCTCGACCTGTCGGATCTCACGATCGAGAATCCACCTTCTCCATGGACTCCAACGAACTCCCAGTGTCGTGGTCTCACGAAAAACCAGCTCCGCCAGCCGCTTACGATCTGAGCTGCGGCAAAGGACAGAAAGCATCAGCCCCGGCCGATTCTTCTTCATGTGCAAAGGGGCATAGTAGACATCCAATGCTCCTTCGTTCATAGCCAAATCCATGAAGTAGCCGAACATCTGTGCATCCATGTCGTCAATGTTGGCTTCCAAGACACAGACTTCTTCTTCTCCCCACCCGAGTTCCTCGATCGATTCAACTGCTCCCAAATCGTCAGTCTCCAGACTCCTTGCCAGGAGCAATCTTAGCATGTTGGGAATGTCCTCAAATTCGCTGTCCCCGGCTCCAAAACCTGACCTCTCAAAAACACACGGATCCATGACGCTCTGTTCGACCAGGGTGGTTACGATTGCAGCTCCCGTTGGCGTGGTCAATTCCCCCTGCACGGTTCCCAAAAGAACAGGGAATTGAGCAACCAACTCGGCGGTAGCAGGAGTCGGCACCGGCCAGGTACCGTGAGAAAAGGTTACAGTCCCTCCCCCCAGCGTTAGCGGGCTGCTGTAGAAGCGCTCCACTCCCAGGTACTTGAATCCAATGCAGGCTCCCACAATATCCACGATCGAGTCGACAGCGCCCACTTCGTGAAAATGCACTTCCTCCAGAGACAGCCCGTGAACTTTTGCCTCTGCCTCCCCCAGCCTCCGAAAAATCGCGATAGCCCTCTCCTTTACCCAGGCGTCCATTCGGCTTTTCTGGATCAGGCTCTGAATCGTGCTGAACCCTCTGTGTGAGTGATGAGAGGAGGCTTCTGCGGTCTGAACTTGAAAGTTGATTCCCCGGATGCCCTGGCGTTCGATCTCATGCGTCACCAGTTGATAGCCTTCTAGATCCAGACCGGCTAACTCTTGCTTCAAATGCTCTACCGGCAGTCCAAGGTCGACAAGAGCACCCAGAACCATGTCGCCACTGACCCCGTTGAAAGCGTCAAAGTAAAGCAAGTTGTGCGGAGAACTTTCCGCTTTGCAGCTCTGGTCAGTCGTGGCTGCACGCCCCGGGACCCTATCCTTTCCTGTCTCGCTTCCATGCATGTGACAGCACTATACTGTAGATTTCCACCTGCGACTACTGGACGAATCGGCCGGGAAAGCGGTTGGCGTCTGTGAAAAACAGGAGATAAAGATGGGGTCAGCCGGTCAGCCGGTCAGTCCGACACTGCTGATCCGATTGGGCAGAAATCTACGGATCGGACTGAAATAGATACCCAGCTTCGTGAACGATCCGGGTTATGATTGAGGTAGGTCACTTATGTTTCTCGATCGAACCAAAGACGTCGAAAGCCATCTCAGAAGATTCATTCAGCAACACTTCGACCTGAACCTGGAGTTCCTCGCTGTGGAGAGCCCTCCCCGGATCGAATTTGGAGATTTGGCCTTTCCCTTCCCCTTTGAATTGGCAAAAATCCTTCGTCAGTCTCCCCGTCAAATAGCCGATCAGATCGTCAAGAACGTGGAAATCCCTTCCTATGTGGAGTGTTTTGTGGCGGCCGGCGGTGGGTACGTCAATGTTTTTTTCAAAAGGGTTCAGTTCTTTGAAGAACTCTACCGATACCTTCACACCTCTCTGCCAGAACCGACCGGCGAAAAGATCATTGTTGAGCACACCAACATCAATCCCAACAAGTCGGCTCACATCGGTCACTTGAGAAATGCAGCTCTTGGAGACACACTGGTGCGGTTACTCAAGTTCCGAGGCCGTCGAGTGGAAGTCCAAAACTATATTGACAATACAGGTGTCCAAGTGGCGGACGTGGTGGTCGGCTTTCAACACCTGCGCCAGCTTACTCTGCAGCAAGTTCAAACCATTAGTGAACCGTTTGACTACTACTGTTGGGATCTTTACGCCAAAGTCTCCGATTGGTACCAAGAAGACAAGAGCCACCTTCAACATCGGGCTCAGGCTCTGGAGGCGATTGAGAATGATGAAGCACCTGTGTCACAACTTGCCGACTACATTTCTACACGCATTGTTCTGGCCCATTTAAAAACAATGCTCCGACTAAATGTGCGGTATCAGGTCCTACCTCGAGAAAGTGAGATTCTGCATCTGAAATTCTGGGAAGAAGCCTTCCAACTCCTCAAGAAAAATGCAGCCATTGCATACCAGCAGGATGGTCCCAACAAAGGCTGTTGGGTCATGCAGCTTGAGAAAGAAGATGGTGAAGTAGTCGAAGAAAAGATCATCGTACGGAGTAACGGAACCGTGACCTATGTAGGCAAGGACATTGCCTACCAGCTGTGGAAGTTCGGACTCCTGGGAAAGAGCTTTCACTACCGTCCCTTCTGTCGGTATCAGGATGGCCAGGTTCTGCCTCACTCGGGAGTTATCCCGGATAACAGCACCGTGTGGTCTACCACGACGGAACCGTCAAGCGACGAAACGCCTGACTTCGGCCAGGGTTCGTTCGTTTACAACGTTATCGATGTGCGCCAATCCTATTTGCAAAAGGTGGTAGTGGAAGGTCTCAAGAGACTAGGTTTTATGGAACCAGCCAATCGTTCCATACACTTTTCCTATGAGATGGTCGCCCTGTCCCCTGCCTGCTGTGAGGAACTGGGAATTGACTTGTCGGAGGAGGATCGCGGCAAGCCGTACGTTGAAGTGTCAGGCCGGAAAGGGTTAGGCGTCAAAGCGGATGATCTCATCGACAAGCTGATTGAGAAATCACTAGAAGAAGTCAACTCTCGACAAGCTGATCTGAATGCGAAACAAAGAGAAACTATAGCCACACAGATTGCCATAGGCGCACTTCGCTACTTCCTTCTCAAGTACACACGTAACGCCGTGATTTCTTTTGACTTTTCCGAGGCTCTGAGCTTTGAAGGAGAAACAGGACCTTATCTGCAGTATAGCGTAGTTCGAGCCAACAACATCTTTCGAAAACTGGACGATGCGTCCGAATGGAACACCTCAGTCTGGGAAGCGGAACTCCAGAAACTGTGGAAACAGCCTGAATCAGTCCAGAGCCTGATCGCAGATGATGAAGTCTGGAGTTTATTGCTCCAGACCAGCCGTTTGGATGAGACTATCGAACAGGCAACCCGTACGCTGGAAATGTCGTCCCTTGCTAAATATGCATTCACCTTGGCTCAACTGTTCAATCTCTTTTACCATAAGCATCACATCCTCTCTGAAAAGGATCCGACTTCGAAATGCTTCTACCTAACCGTGGCCGATTCGACCCGCCTCGGGCTCCTGAAAATCCTTGACCTGTTGGGAATTCAAGTTCCCGAGAAGATGTAGCAGCAATGAAACTCTTAGTCATCTCACTACTTCTGACGGGAATGCCGTCCAGCCCACCGCTGGGCCAGCAGCCCGCTCCTCCTCTGAAGGACCTGCTGACTGACCGGGAGTTTGAGAAATACCGGAAAGCATCCAACTACAAAGATCGAATTAATTTTTTCAGAAAGACTTTCGCCACTCGCAGCGATCTCCTGCAGCAGTTTGTGAGACGGGATGAAGGCAAGAAGGTTGCCGATGTGCTGTATCAACTGCGATCTCTTGCTCAGCACCTTGCTAAAGGGTCTCCCAGACAGGTCAGAGAGAAGGACCTGCGCTCAAACGAGGTCAAACGACTGGAGATCAGCCTTCGCAAATTGATCGACAGGATTAAAGACTTTAGATCTGTAGTCACTGTCGAGAATCGCGATGAAATTGATTTGACCGCTCAGGCTTTGGAAGATCTCAGAAGAACCTTGCTGAAACAGATGTTTGGAGACATCCTGGCTAGACACAATGCACCCCTGGCGCGGAATCTCAACTCCAGTTCCCTCACCAACATGAGCCAGATGACTCACCGGCTGACTCCCCAGCGTACCGGGGGGAGATGGATTTCGGGTGACCGCTTCACACAAGCAGAATATCGCAGTATCCAGGAAAACCAGAAGCTGGGAGAACGGGTAGAGGTGTTTCTCGAGATTGCCGAGAGTCGGTTGAATGAAATTCGGAGAAGGCGGTTAAATCAAGAATGGAGAGAGGATGAGGAAAACCCTCTGGAATTCTACAGCTACTGGGACATGGTACACGCCTACTTGAGTTCCCTGAATTCGATGATGGTTAACATCGATGAGAAAGCCACTCACAAGAGTGCTTCTGAAGATGAACTTCGAGAGTCTCTGGAGAACATCGACAAGAAAATCGGGGAATTCCCTTCTCAATTGAAACCCATTGAAGAACTGGCGGTTGAACTTCAGGACGAAAGCCTGTATCGAGAAATTCTCAAAGCCCAGGAAGCCACTGTTGTCGTCCAAAAGGGCGTCCGGTATGGGCTGGAAGTGTTGGAGAAGTAAGGATGCCTCGTCTTGTGGCGGTCGGAACGGCCGTCCCTCCTTTCTCGTTCGAACAGAAACAAATCCGGGAAACCGCCCTCCATCACTTTAAGACGGATCTCGATAACGTCGAGAGGCTCCTCTCGATCTTTGACAACGTTGAGGTCGAGAAGAGACACTTCTGCGTTCCCCTGGAATGGTTCGACCGGCACCACACTTTCTCCGAAAAGAACAGTGAATACATCCAGTGGGCAGAACGTCTGAGTATCGAAGCGATCCAGAATTGCCTGAAGAAGGCCCAACTTTGCTCCAACCAGGTGGACCACCTTGTCTTTGTCTCCACCAGCGGGATGTCCACACCGAGCATCGATGCACGCATCATGAACCGGTTGGAGTTCAATCGTCACACGAAGCGCACGCCGATTTTCGGTCTGGGCTGTGCCGGAGGTGCGGCCGGACTCTCGCATTGTCTCGATCTAGCAAAGGGAGCCCCCGACAAGAGAATCCTTTTAGTGACTTTGGAGCTTTCTTCGCTCACCTTTCAATCGGAGAACTATGAGAAAAGCAACTTCGTAGCATCCGCCCTGTTTGCTGATGGGGCCGGGGCCGGACTGATCTGTGGAGATCAGTGCTCAGAGAATGGAGTGCAGATGCTGGACAGTCTCAGTACATTGTGGCCTGGAACTCTGGAAGTCATGGGCTGGGAATTCAGTGAAACAGGACTGCAAGTCATCTTTTCAAAGAGCATTCCCGACCTTCTCAAAAGGCACCTTTACGGGAGCATCGAGATGTTCCTGAAACGCAACCAGATTAACCTACAAGACCTTGCTCACTACGTCATTCACCCCGGAGGAGCCAAAGTTCTGGGTGCTTTCCAGGAACTGCTGAAGCTGCTGCCATCACAGCTCCGGCACAGTCGATTCATTCTTCAAAACTACGGAAACATGTCGAGCTCTACCGTTCTTTTCATTTTGGATCGGGTACTCAAGCACGGTGCTCCTCAGAGGGAGGAGTACGGACTTTGCGCTGCCTTCGGACCTGGCTTCAGCTCGGAGCTGATTCTACTGAGATGGTAAAACAAAGGGGACAGTCTACTCTGTCCACTTTTTTCTTACAAAAGTCTTTCGATTTCACCCTGAACCCAACTGATCCCGGCCGCACCGGCAACTCCTTTCTTGAACACTTCCTGAAAATTCGATTCGTCCAGTCCCCCCACTGCCAACACCGGGATTCCCAGTGCCTGGCTTGCTTCCAAGAGAATGGCGCCACC
>JAUXKG010000127.1 GCA_030624355.1 Acidobacteriota bacterium | reverse complement strand
ACTTTTTTCACCGGGCCTCCCGACATCGGGAAGCAGCTCTACAATAATGTTTGTGTCGTTTGGAAGACTATCCTCTTGCGCTCCCGAAGCTTCAAATGCGGAGAGGCAAACGCACAGGAGGCAAACGCACAATCTGCTTGGCAACATCGCCCCGAGATAGAAAAAAGTTGAAGTGGGTTGATGCCTCATCCGTCATATACGAGGGCTTCTTCCGGAACGGACACCAAAGCCAGAGCCGCTCAAAGTTGCAATGCTGCCCTTCACAGCTGACCTGCTTCCTCAAACATGAGTTTACCCCCGATCACGGTCATCAGAACGGGAATCTTGTAAATCTCGTCTTCAGGAACCGTCAGATAGTCACCCCCACTGGCATGAAGAAAGAGTACTTTCCCCTTTTAGGTGGTTCTCACCCGCCTGCACTCTGTTGCTAAAAAACCGAATAATCGAGTTTGCCTTTTGCGTGAGCGTAGTGTATCAATGCAAAAGAATTAGTCAAGCACACTCGTGTCACGGTTGGGTAAGAGTAGCCATTCGGGCACATGAAGCCAATGAGGAAGATAGAAGAACAAGGGCCCAGTCTCGGGCCTGTGAAAAGAGCTATGGGGAGAAAACCATGCAGGATCGAGCCTTGAAAGTTTGCACGTCTGTTTCCTTACTGCTGGCCTTAATGAACTTACTTGTGCCTGAGGGTACTGTTTGGGCCCAGGGGAGGACGACTCAGCAGGAAGCGGACACCGTTTTTTATAACGGGAAGATACTCACTGTGGATGAGAACTTCACCGTCGCGGAAGCTCTTGCCATCAGCGACGGACGCTTTACTGCGGTCGGGCAGGACTCAGAAATCTTGAAGCTGAGCGGGCCAGGTACTGTGGCCATCGATCTGAAAGGGAGGACGGTAACACCAGGTCTGATCGATACGCACAGGCACATATACGCACGCTCCAGTCGGTCTGGACCACAGATAGACATGCGAGCCGTCAGAACCAAGGATGACGTACTCAATCAAATCAAGGGACTGATGGAGAAGCATCAGTTTGAACCCGGCCAATGGATTTACTTTGGGAGAGTAGGAGGGAGTATCTCCGTCCAACAGGCCAAGATACTGTTGGATGATCTGAACAGGTGGGAGTTGGATAAGGTGACCCCCGACAACCCGGTGGCCGTGTCTGTCATTAACGATCTCAATGGCTTTCTAGTCAACAGCAAGGCCATTGAGATTTTGTGGGAGACACACGGCGACTTCATCGAAAAGTATGGCCGCTATTGGATCGATTCCTCCGCTCAACCCGAGGGACACCTGGAACCTCCCGCCAGTAGGCTTGTGAATCATATTTTGCCCACCCCCGCTCCCGAGGTTCTGGCTCCCATACAAAAAAGAACCATGGAAGAATTGTCCTCTATGGGCCTAACCACTGTATCGACCCGGATGCCGCCCGAGAGTCTTGCTGCCTACCAACTCTTGGAGTCCAAGGGGGAGATGACCCTGCGGATCGGTTATGGTCTCATGGAATATTTCGGGACGGTAACGGATCCGGCGAAGGATCTGAAAGGAGTAGGGGATCGAATTGGGAAAGGGTCTGAAACCCTCTGGGTGACATCCGTGGCACCGACGGCAATCGATGGGGCCAGCACCAGGGCCTGTACCGATCAGGAAAGACATGGTGCTTTTGGAGCGATTGATCGATGGTGGCCGGTCGGTCAATGTCATACCGAAATCGAATATAGCGGGGCTCGAGGTAAGGGAGCGACAATTAAGGGCCATTACTATAAAGAGTGGATCTACAACAGCGCCCTCAATGGAGTCAGGTTTGCAAACACACACGTTGCCGGGGACCGGTCCGTCAGCAATGCGCTCGATATGGTTGAGGAAATCCAGCGGCAGCTGGGGCCTTCCGCTACCCACAGATGGGCCTTTGATCACTGCACGTTTGTCAATCCCAAGGACTTCCAACGGGCGGCCAGATTGGGGATTATTTTCAGCTGTTCTCCAAAATATATTGATGGAGTGGCTCCTGAGGCAGCAAAGGTCTATGGAGAGAAGGTCGCCCATACCTTTGTGGTCCCGGTCAAGAGCCTGATTGAGGCGGGCGTCAAGGTTGTCTTCGAGGCGGACAGAGATGTGTACCTGTGGGATGACATGGAACTTCTGATGACCCGGAAGCTCAGGGACGGCACAGTCTGGGGTCCGCAGGAGGCAATAGACCGGGTCACTCTGCTGAAGATGATCACCCGCTGGGCAGCGGAGTATGTGTTAAAGGAGAATGAGTTAGGTTCCATTGAGGAAGGGAAGCTGGCCGACCTGGTGATCATTGACCGAGATTATCTGTCGATTCCAAAAACGGAAATGAGTGAGGTTCAGGTTCTGCTGACGATGTTGGGTGGGAAGACTGTCTTTATGAATCCTCACTTCGCCCAGGAATACAGTCTCCCGCCAGGAGGCGCTGTGATTGCAACCTACCAGGAATTACAAAAGAGGCACTAAGCTGGGCCAAAGCTTGCTGCATTTCAAGAAGGCGAAATATGAGCGAGACCGAAACACGTGATGACTTACGATCCTTTATTGAATCGCTTCAAGGCACTCAAGATCTGGCTGTTGTCGAGCAGGAGGTGCATTGGGATCTGGAACTGGGGGCCATTAGTCGACGAACCTGCGAGTTGGATGGCCCTGCCATCTGGTTTCGCCGGATAGCTGACTATTCTGATTACAGTATCTTCGCCAATCCCATCGCCACCTGGCGGCGTGCCGCCGTGGCACTCGGTCTGCGGCCAGACGCACCCATCCCTGAGCTTTACCAGGAGTACATGAAGCGTGAAACCAACCTCATTCCTCCTCGTACTGTAAAGGACGCCCCTTGCAAAGAGAATATTGTTATAGACAAAGCTGTTGACCTATACGCTTTGCCTGCCCCTATGATCCACGAGGGCGACGGAGGGCGTTATCTTGGCACCTGGTGTATTGTGGTGACCCGAGAGCCAGAGACGGGCTGGGTCAATTGGGGCACTTACCGCTTCATGGTACACAATGATAAGTTTCTAACGGGCTGGCCTGCGCCCACCAGCCACTTCGGTAAAATGCTCCAGGAAAAGTACGTCCCCCACAACCAGCCCATGCCGGTTGCCATAGCCATCGGCGCTAATCTGGCCAGCCACCTGGCTGCCACCTCGACCTATCGTCTCGGGCGTGAGGAGTCGGCTCTGGCGGGAGGGCTTGCCGGCAGGCCTGTTGACCTGATTCGGTGCGAAACCAACGACCTGCTCGTCCCAGCCACCGCTGAGATCGTGATCGAGGGAGAAATCCTCCCCGATCGGATCGCCCATGAAGGCCCCTACGGGGAGTATCCGGGCTATCGCTCGGGGGAAATGGGAAGGGGTGTGCTGTGTCGCGTCCAAGCCATTACTCACCGTAACGATCCCGTCTTGACTGTGGACTGCACGGGCCTGAAGGACTGCACCTCCATCGTCACCTCCCTGGGCGGAGGGATCGCCATTCAGCGGCGGCTCGAACGGGAGGGGATTCCAGTGACCGCTGTCTATGTGCCCCCCGAAGGGGCCACCCACTTGGCCTTCGTGGCGGTGAAAAAGGGTGGACATGAGATCGCCCAAAAAGTTCTGAATGCGCTTACGGCCCGCCGCGCACACCTGTCAAAGATTGTGGTGGTGGACGAGGACGTAGATGTGTTTAATCTCACCGAGGTGATCCACGCGCTGTCCACCAAGTGTCATCCGGGGCGCGGGATCTTGATCACCACCTATGAAGGGCGTGCCCAGACCCTCACGCCCTACTATGAGCAGGAAGAGCGATCCAGGCTAGCAGGAGCCACTGCTGCTTTTGATGCAACCTGGCCCCCTCACTGGAAACTCTCGGAGACACCGGTAAAAGCGACCTTCGAAGGCACCTACCCTGAGGAGGTGAAACAAAAAGTTCTGGCCAATTGGGAAGCCTACGGTCTGTAGGACCTCAACTAACTCTAGAGGAGATGAATTCAAGTGGAATCCGAGTGTTTTGTTAGACGTCATGAGGATTTGCAGGAAGGTCAGGAGGTCGTCCTCACTTTGCGCGATCTCTCGCCTGGACTTCGCAAATATGACGCCCGAATCGCTCGAGTGACGGTCTCACGCTCACCCGATGCCCTGGAGCATTGGGATAAGCTTTGGGTGAGATCCGCGGTGGGGGTCAAAGATCCTCAACCGTGGGGGATCAAGGTGCTGGAGGAGTTAGGAGATTCTCTGCCAGGAAGACCGTACGCGGACATTTTTGAGGTGGCGGAGCAGATGCAGGAAGCGCCCAGAAAATCAGCAAAATAACTCTTGCCTTCATGCAGCAAACATCCAAAGAGTCTCTCCCCCCTGGATAAAAATGGTAGTGGTTAGCCATACCCGCTCACCATGAAGAAATTCTGGAGTTTCACTGAGACTTTCTCCCGAAGCGCCCTCGAGGAATTTCAATCTCAAAGACTGTGCGCTTTAGTTCGCTTCCTGGCCCGCCGAAATTCCTATTATCGGGAACGTTTCCGGAAAGAGGAGCTCGAGGCAACGTCCTTCCGAGGACTTGCCGACTTGCACCGTCTACCTTTTTCAGAAAAAAAACACCTACAGGAGATTTTGGAAACTACCCGTCCATCTCTTCCCAATCGAGACTTACTGCGCTGGCACCAGACATCCGGCACCAGCGGCACGCCTACGCGTTTTCCCGACTCCCGCCGAGACTGGGTGGCCTATAGCGATTTAGCGGCCTCGGCGCTTTATGCCATGGGTGTTCGCCGAGAGGATACGGCGCTGGCTGCTTTCAGTTATGGCCCTCATATCGCCTTCTGGTCCTACCTGAGTGGTCTGGACCGCATTGGCACCACGGTGGTAGCGGCAGGAGGACTGACCTCGGAAGCGCGCGTTCGCCTCCTGCTTGACTATAAAGTCTCAGTACTGTTGGGCACTCCCAACTACACCATGCACCTGGCGGCGGTGGCCCGTGCTATGGATGTGGATTTGGAGACCGAGTGCCAGGTCCGTCTCATAGTGACTTCAGCGGAGCCCCACCCCACTGAACTGAAACAGAAACTGCGAGACTGCTGGGGGGCTGCAGTTTATGATCGTATCGGCAGCACTGAGACCGGCGGTATTGCCTTTGAATGCCCAGCCAACCCAAATGTCTACCATTTGCAGGAGAACTATCTCATTGCAGAGATTCTGGACCAGAATCACCGGCCGGTCGCTCCCGGAGAAGACGGTGAATTGATCATCACAACATTGTTTCGCCAAGCCATGCCCCTCATTCGCTTTCGGACCGGGAGCATTGTTCGCCGCGCCCCTGGTGAGAGCTGCTTGTGCGGAAGAAGCTTTCTCTCTTTGCAGGCCACACAGACTGGGGTCGTGGTAAGAAGAATCGATGATCTACGAAAAGTTCGGGGAATTCTGATATCCCCAACTGAAATCGAAAGGATCGTTCAAGAAGAATCACAGCTCGGTGAGCACTATCAGGTGATTCTCCACACCCGAGATCATTCAGATGAAGTTACCTTGAGAGTTGAGTCACTCCCGAACACTTCCCCCGCTCAATTGCAGAAGATGAAACGGGGCTTGGGGAAAAAGTTCCAGGAGAGGCTTTTACTCAGGTTTAACGTCGAAATCGTCGAGTACGGGTCGCTACCGCGTAGAGCAGACAAGGCACAGAAAATTATTGACCAGCGAGAAATCCCGCCTATTCATCAATAACTATGAATCCGAAGTGCACCGAAAAATTAGTCAAAGACTTAACACGGATCCGCAAGCAGGTGCAGGCCCTTGATGGATGCGACATCGCTGGAATCGAGAGCAACCTGGAAGCGATATTGATGCTGGTCGACCAATCGTTATATGGCCTCGGCGCCGATGTTGATTTGGAGGCCGATCTAAAGGACGGATTAGGTGACTCCTCTGCCCAGCCACAGGAAAAATAATCGGGTAACGTTTGCTGGTAAAGTCAGAAAAGGTAACTGTCCCCTATTCCCCTACCTCACCAGTTGAACAGACGAGGAACATTCCGACACACGACCTACAGCCCCGACTCGGCCGTGTTGTACATGATTTCGCCGCCCATCATCGTTAAAAGAACCTTGACCTCAGAGAGCTGGTCGTCCGGCAGGCTCGGGTCCAGAGGATTGCGGTTGAGAACAATCAGGTCGGCAAATTTGCCCGGCTCCAGGCTACCGATCTTGTCTTCCATCATGACATACTCGGCGCCCCACCGGGTCATCATCCTCAGCGCCGTCTTCCGATCCAGTGCATGGCGTAGGCCCCACACGTTCCCCTCGCCGCTCCTGCGAGTCACGAACATCTGCATGTCCTTGAACACTGTCTTCGTCCCCCGGCCGCGCCGGGCGCTGGTTTCGTAGGTCACTTTCGCTCCTGAATCGACCAGGGCCTTGAGGGGAAAGAGCATGTTATGCGCCACTTCCCGTCCGTACACCTCCGCGATGGGCTCGAAGTCGTCCCTGAACTTCCCCGCCGAAACACTCCAGTACAGGCCAATCTCCCCCGATTTACGAATCAGGTCGGGGTTGAATAGGCCGCTATGATCGAGCCCCCAGCGCCGGCCGGCACCCCCCATCTCTACAAATAAATCGACCGCCCTCTCGTTGCCTTTATCCCCGGATGTGTGAATGTTGGCGATGCGAAAACCCTCATCAATGATCAGCTTCACGGCCTCCCTCGTCATATCATTATCCATGTCCCAGCGGCACTGACCGTCGGGTCCATAGACATCGTCCGGCTCAGGATTCCGCTTCACCCAGGAAGAGCAGACTTCGCCAGTGTTGGGGGAGCCGTCCGGGGGAGCGACCGTGATGGCGTTCATCCACATCCGATCACTCCCGAACGTCATGACCGCCCCGAGGTTGCGCTTCATGTCCCGTTCGAACACCGGGTTCCACCGCCCCACTTCGTCACCATAAGCAAGCCGCACTGGGAGCTTCCCCTGCACGTCCAGCAGCGCATAAGCACGGATCTCGTTGGCGTTGAGGCGGCTGGAGAAGGTCGTGTGTCCCAGAGGCGATAGATTCTCACGCAACTCTTT
>JAUXKG010000303.1 GCA_030624355.1 Acidobacteriota bacterium | reverse complement strand
CCCGGGTGGTAAAGACTCTGGAAGAGCACGGAGTGATGCACAAAACGATCGTGGTGTCGGCCACCTCTTCCGACCCGGCCACCGTGCAGTACCTGGCGCCCTATGCGGGCTGCGCGATAGGGGAGTATTTTCGGGACAGCAAGCGCCACGTCTTGGTCATCTATGACGATTTGTCCAAGCATGCCGCCGCCTACCGCGAAATGTCCCTGCTTCTTCGCCGACCGCCCGGGCGTGAGGCCTTTCCGGGGGATGTATTCTATTTACATAGCCGGCTTCTGGAGCGGGCGGCCAAGTTGAGTGACGAGTTGGGAGGCGGCAGTCTGACGTCGATTCCTATCATTGAGACTCAGGCGGGAGACATCTCAGCCTACATACCGACCAACGTGATTTCCATCACTGATGGTCAAATTTTTCTGGAAACCAGCCTTTTTTACTCAGGTTTCCGACCGGCTATCGATGTGGGCAAGTCGGTCAGCCGAGTCGGGGGTGACGCGCAGATGAAGGCCATGAAGCAGGTGTCCGGCAAGCTGCGGCTCGATTTGGCGCAGTATCGAGAGTTGGCCGCCTTTGCACAGTTCGGATCTGACCTGGACAAGACCACCCAGCATCAGCTGGCGCGGGGAGAGCGATTGACGGAAGTGCTCAAGCAGGCCCAGTATGAACCGCTGGACGTGGCCTACCAGATCATTACCATTTTTGCAGGGACACAGGGCCTCCTGGATGACCTGGAAGTGACAGATCTGAAGGACTTTGAGGTCGGGTTGCACAAGTACATGGAAACCACCGGCGGTGAGGTGATCCAGCAGATAATCGACAAGAAGACTCTGGACGATGACCTCATGAAGAGAATTCACGAGCTCATTTCGGAGTACAAGACGGTATTCAAGGAACAGACAGCGGCTTAGTGCCTCATTTGAACAACAGAAAGCTAACCTAACCATGTCTGGCGGAGCTCTTCTTCATCTTCGGCGCCGAGTTCACTCGGTCAAGAACATCCAGCAAATTACTCGAGCCATGAAATTCGTCTCGGCCTCCAGGCTGAGACGATCGCAGGAGCGAATCTTCTCTGCTCGTCCCTACGCCAGACGAATGTTGCAGGTGTTGAATTCGCTGGCCACCCGAGTTGAACCAGCTCAGCATCCCTTGTTGCTAGAACGTGACAGTCACCAGGTGATGCTGGTAGTCATCACCGCGGACAAGGGCTTGTGTGGAGCCTTTAGCTCCAACATCATCAAGGCTGCTGTCAAACGGATTGAGAGTGATACGGCCAATGAAGAGATCAGCATGACCTTAGTGGGGCGCAAGGCGGCAGACTGGTTTCGGCAGCGTTCCTGGCCCATCAAACACCAGTATGTGAATATCATGAGTCAGGTCGACTTTAAATATGCTCAGGAGATCGCTCACACCGTCATCGATTACTACACGGGGAATGAGCTAGATGCGGTTTTTCTCGTCTACAATGAGTTCAAATCGGTCATTCAGCAGGAGGTGGTGGTTGAACCCCTTCTGCCTATTCGAAGACTGAACGTGGAAGGACCTCAAGTCCCGCTGGATTACATATACGAGCAGCCTCCCTCGGTGATTTTTGATCGTTTGCTGCCCCGGCATGTTGAGACACAGGTGTTTCGAGCGATGCTGGAATCGGAAGCGTCCGAGCACGGTGCACGGATGACGGCCATGGAGGCCGCCACTCGCAACGCGACGGAGGTGATCGAGCACCTCACCCTGTACATGAATCGCATTCGACAGTCTAGGATCACCACGGAAATTATCGA
Source organism: Acidobacteriota bacterium (assembly GCA_030624355.1). Lineage (GTDB taxonomy): Bacteria > Acidobacteriota > UBA6911 > RPQK01 > JADFOI01 > JAUXKG01. The sequence goes on along the minus strand of JAUXKG010000303.1, from coordinate 2,411 downwards.
GGTTGTCAGCGGGGCGGATGCGTTACGGGAGGACTGACATCGGAGTGCAGCCGACGGATGAGGGGCAGATGACGGTAGAGATTGGTGGCGAAAGCGAGAGGTTGAGAAATGCGGGTTAGAGGCCAGCTGTTGGGTCGAGGATCGAAAATCGGTTTGTTGGGGGTAGACACAGTATGACGGAAGAAGTGGTTGGAAAGGTGCTGCAGGTCGTGGGGCCGGTCTTGGATATCCAGTTTGAAGGTGGGCATGTGCCTGCCATCTACAATTCGATCAAGGTCACTTCGGAAGGGTTTGAGACCACTGTGGAAATCGATATCACTCTGGAGGTGGCCCTGCATCTGGGCGAAGGTGTCGTCAAGTGCATTTCGATGCAGCCCACTGACGGAGTTATACGTGGAATGAGAGCGGTGGACTCCGGTGCTCCGATATCCGTGCCAGTGGGTTCGGGAACCCTGGGGCGGGTCATGAACGTTCTGGGTGAGCCGGTTGACAATTTAGGGCCTGTGGACAGCTCTGATTACTATCCGATTCACCGGCCGTCACCTACCCTGGAAGATCAGAACACCGACACCGAGATGCTGGAGACGGGCATCAAGGTGATCGATCTGATTCAACCCTTTGCCCGAGGCGGCAAAATCGGTCTGTTCGGTGGTGCGGGAGTGGGAAAGACCGTGATCATCATGGAGCTCATCAACCGTATCGCGACTCAGCATGGAGGGTTCTCGGTGTTTGCCGGAGTCGGTGAGCGTACCCGCGAGGGAAACGATCTCTGGCTGGAGATGAAGGAGTCGGGCGTCCTCGACAAGGCGGCTCTCATCTACGGTCAGATGACGGAACCGCCCGGGGCCCGGCTGCGTGTGGGACTGACTGGCCTCACGGTGGCTGAATACTTCAGAGACGTAGAGGGGCAGGACGTTCTGCTCTTCATTGACAACATTTTCCGATTCACTCAGGCGGGTTCGGAGGTCTCCGCTCTTCTGGGGCGCATGCCCTCGGCGGTCGGATACCAGCCCAACCTGGCCACCGAAATGGGAGAGTTGCAGGAGAGAATCACCACCACCAAGAAGGGATCGATCACCTCGATACAAGCCATCTATGTGCCGGCCGATGACTATACCGATCCGGCTCCGGCAACCACCTTTGCCCATCTGGATGCCACCACCAATCTGGAGCGTTCCATTGCCGAGCAGGGAATCTATCCGGCAGTCGATCCTCTGGCCTCCACCAGCCGAATCCTGGATCCCCGTATCATTGGTGAGGAACACTACTCAGTGACCCGTTTGGTGCAGGGAATTCTGCAACGCTACAAGGATTTACAGGACATTATCGCCATTTTGGGAATAGACGAGCTTTCGGAAGAGGACAAGCTGACGGTATCGAGAGCCCGAAAAATTCAGCGATTCCTCTCTCAGCCCATTTTCGTAGCGGAGCAGTTTACCGGAATTGCAGGGAAATATGTTGGGATCGAAGATTCCATTCGCGGCTTTAAGGAGATCTGTGACGGTCAGTATGATGATCTTCCTGAGCAGGCCTTTTACCTGGTGGGTGGTATAGAGGATGTGCTCCAGAAAGCAGAGGAGCTGACTCAGGAAACTTCCTAAGGGAAGATTTTTCTGAGGTGCGACCAGGACGGAGGCGAGCTCGTCAGGAGAAGCTATGACAGATCTGCTGCCCGAAAAGATGAATTTGGAGATTGTGACTCCCGAGCGATCGCTTTTCAGCGGGGAGGTGGATGAAATCAACGTACCTGCTGTCCAGGGCTATCTGGGAATCCTGCCGGGACACGCTCCCTTGCTTTCCGAGCTTCGGGTGGGTGTGATTTCATACCGCCGGGGGACGGAGGAATCTCATCTGTTTTGCAGTTGGGGATGCCTGGAGATTCTGGAGGACCGAGTCTCGGTGCTGGCCGAGAAGGCGGAGGCGGCGGACCAGATCGATGTCGAACAGGCAAGGACCGATCAGCGGGAGGCTGAGCAACTGTTGCGTTCCGGGGATGAAGAAACGGACCATGCGGAGGCACTTTTGAAGATGCGTGAAGCCGCTACCCGACTGGAAGTGGCCGCCAAGGCTGGACGAATCTGATTGTCGGTTTTCTTTGCGCGCTTCTCCAGCCTCAGCGACATTGCCGGTGTCAATGATCGTTTGAACTTCGTTTGCTATAATAGCGGCCTTTCTCAGCAAACTGGGGGATGGTGTAATGGCAACACGCGTGGCTCTGGACCACGTAATCGGGGTTCGAATCCCTGTCCCCCAGCCATCCTTGTTCTGCCTGGATTATGCATAAATTGTCTACTGCAGTGCCGCAAGCATCCACGCTGACAGCGTTGTGCTTTTTTAGCCCGGATCATGCATAAATTCTCTACTGCATCGCGGAAATCACTCGTCCTGACTGTGTTGCGCTCGGTCGGCCT
>JAUXKG010000163.1 GCA_030624355.1 Acidobacteriota bacterium | reverse complement strand
GGGCAATGGGTCTTGATACGGCTTCATCTGAAAATCGATTGGGAAAATCGCCTGGTGGCCCAGCTGTTTCGCCAGTCGGAAGGTCAGTTCCTCCACTTCATCTGAGAATGGCACCAATTGCTGACCGCCGGTCAAAAAGCGCTGGTAGCGGCCAACCAGGGATGTCTTGCCAAAGGGTGCCTGGACAGCAACTATGGTCGGTTGAAAGGTGGTGAGTCTTTCCAGAGCCAGTTGAAAGTCAGCCCGCCGCTGGGGGCTGAGTGTATCCTTGGTCAGGCTATCCGGTTGGTGGACTCCCAGGATGGCAATCTGGATGGGAGTAAAAGGCTTGGGTTCCGAACTTGAAGTTTGGGCAACCTCCCCTGCTGCTGACATGGCAAATATCTGAAACAACAGAACGGCACAGATTCCCGAAACGGTTGGACCCTCAGACCGGCAGTCTCTATTTGTCATTGTGTCTTCAAATAACTTCCCAGCCAGGAGAGCACTTCACTCCACCAGACTCTTCGGTTGCGCGGTTGTAGCACCCAGTGACCCTCGTCGGGAAAATAGACAAACCGGGCAGGGACTCCTTTGCGACGCAAGGAGGTGAACGCCTCCAGACCCTGCGTAGGATCGACTCGATAGTCAAGTTGCCCGTGAATGATCAACATGGGAGTTTTCAGACTATCGGCGAACCGATGCGGAGACCACTTTGCATAGAGGTCTCGATTGACCCAGGGCGGACCACCGAATTCCCACTCTGGAAACCAGAGTTCTTCGGTTTCACCGTACATGCTTTCCAGGTTGAAAACGCCGTCATGATTGACTAGGCAGACAAAGCGGTCGCTGTGTGTGGCAATCCAGTTGACCATGTAGCCCCCGTAGGAAGCTCCTACGGCAGCCATCTTGCTGTCGTCAATGAAGTCATAGCGATCCAGCACAAAATCAAGCCCCTTCATCAGATCCTGGTAAGGATAGTCCCCCCAGTGTCGGGAAATAGAGTCAGTGAACTCCTGACCATATCCTGTCGAGCCGTGAAAATTGACCATAGCGACAACGTAGCCTGCAGCGGCGAACATCTGGTAATTCCAGCGAGGATGGAAGCTGTCTTGCCAGGCACCCTGCGGACCGCCATGAATCAAGTAGACCAGTGGATACTTGCTAGCTGGGTCAAAATAAGGGGGTCTTAGCAACAGGCCGTGTACTTTTTCCTCCCGTGCACCTTCAAACCAACAGCTCTCCAAAGGCTGCATCTGCAATTGAGTCACGCGGGCTTCGTTGATGTGCGAAAGTTGCTGAACGGTACCAGACCCGATTTCGAAGCTGTAAATCTCGTCCGGTTGGCGAGCGTTTTCACGGGTGTACACCAGCCTGGACCCACTCGGATCTATGCGAAGGGTCTGATGGTGGCCATCCTCCAAAATTCTCCTCCTGGAGTGATCCTCTATCGAGAACTGGTACACCACTCTACGAGCTTCCTCTTCGACTAATGCATAGATGTTTCGACTGTCGGCTGCCCACTGGATTTCTCCGACGCTCAGCGACCAGTTGGGCGTGACATCCAACGCTTTTCCGGTGCGGCGTTCATAGAGCATGAGATGATAGCGGTCCGACTCAAAGCCCGATCGCAGCTGGGTCCGGTATGCTATCCAACGGCCATCCGGACTGTAGACGGGATTATTATCATTGGCAGTATTGTGCTCCGTCAGGTTGCTCATCCGGCCCCCCTCGACCGGAAGGACGAAGATGTCGTTGTTGGTTCCAATGGCGGGGACTTCGTCAGGGTTCATCACGAAAGCGATCTGTTGGCCATCTGGGGCAAAACTCAGATCATGATAACCCCCTAGAGCAAGAGTTGGGACATCACGATCGATTGGAGTCAAATCACGGACGGGTCCGCCCTCTGCAGGCATTAGAAAAAGGTGGGAGCGTCTACCCACTCGCCATTGGTCCCAATGTCGGAAGAGCAGCTCTGTCCAGATCTTGACCTGGGTCGGGTAAGGGTCTGCTCTCCCTTCCTGTGGAGACGGCCACTCTAGATCGCCGGAAAAGGCGATCCATTTGCCGTCCGGGGACCAGATGAGGTTGGAAATTCCCGTCTCCACAGCGGAAATCTTTCTGGCTTCGCCCCCGTCAATACGGATCCGATGAATCTGAGGGCTGCCATCTCGAGTGGAGACAAAAGCGATCTCTTGACTGTCGGGTGCCCAGCGGGGCTGAGCATCGCTGGCAGAGCCTCGTGTCAGTTGACGTGCCTGACCTCCTTCCAAGGCAACCAGCCAGAGGTCGCTGTCTCCACGGTTTGTTTCCAAGGAGTAGTCGGTGACGACGAAAGCCACCCACTGTCCATTGGGGGAGACTCTGGGATCGGAGACGGCATCGAGAGAGATTAATTGATCAAAGGTAAGTGCACTCTTTGTTGTCGACTCTGGCTGGGCCTGGAGGTCGGTTGAAAAGAAAAACAACAGCGCGATCCCGAATTGGATTAATCTCATTGAGTGTCTCCGGCAGGACCTTCGATGCACAACTGGCTTGGACAGGCACCGTGACAGGCTGCCATAATCCGGTTGCTGAAGAACATGGCAAACAAGCTTCGGCATTGTGACAAGTAGTTGGGAATTGATCCAGCCGGCCATCAAGCCGGTTTCCGGGAAATCAAGAAAGTGGTGGGGAGTTCATCGGGATTGGCGGCGATAAACTGTAGCGTAGAGACTGCGGAAGGGTGAGACGCAGTAGTCTTCGATCAACTGCTTGCCCGATACGGGATGAGACGCCAGGCAACGGATAAACCGATCACTGACTTGGAAAGCCAGGCGCATGATGTCAGCTTTACTGGATCGTTTTTCTACTCTAAAAGCTTCATTCTGGTTCGGCTCAAGTTGAAAGATCTCACAGTAGAGACTGTTTCTCAGTTCATAAGGAGTCGGGACTGCCTGGTCCCCCGTTTGCTGGTAGTGGAAGGACAGCCGTTTCCCGAAGTCCTCATAGTTAAAGTTAGCCACCTTGTTGTTCACGCTAATCTCAATGATGTAGCGGTTGGATTCCCAATAGGATCTTAGTCCATAGGTGAAATCCAACTCGTCCTTGTTGAACTTGATCCGATGGCCCTTTTCGTCATGAAAGCGCTTCAATTCGGCCTCTGGACTGCCGTCGTCCTGTTCTCCAGTGATGTAGTGGGGAGCGACTCTCTCGTACCAGTCGTCGATGATCTCTCTCAGGACCACTTCGATGACTTTGTTGACCTGTAAATCTTCGGTCGCTCTTCTCTCCATCTTCTCGGCAACGCTCTTCATCTTAAGCTACCCCCCTCTGGTTGAGCAAGCGAGTGCATTGTACATAAGTCTAGCCCGGATTATGCATAAATTCTCTACTGCATCGCCAAAATGATCCCTGTTGATCGTGTTGTGCCTCCTTGGGCTTCTCATTTTTCTTCCGCAGGCATGAAGGAACAACTGGCCTGGCCTTCAGTTCATGAGAAGGCGGATCTGTGTTTCCAGTTCGGCACGCGTCAAAAACTCCGACAGAGTGATGTCCGAATCCTGATCAGCTGTTTTTCGGATCTCAAATTGTGCGCTTTCTCTGAGGATTTGCTGAATCTCATCTGAGGTTAGGCTGGAGGGATGGGGTCCTAGAGGGGAAATCCAAACCTCTTCTCCTTCGCGAGCGCAGTGAATCACCAGGCTTTTTTGTTCACAGAAGAACTCAAGATAGTCGAGCGTGATCCAATCGGTTTTTCTCATGTGCGATTTTCTCCAGTATACTTTGCGTGAACGGACCGATGCAAACCAGGCTAGGAGGGTGCCAGTGACGATCATGGATGGTATCAAACAGGCTAAGAGCAGGGGGGAGCCTCAATCCTGAGCGTCATGAGCAGCGGGACGATGTCAAGGCGGTCACATCACATCGATTTAGCCTGGAGAAGACCGATCAAGGTTGGCCGGCCAATGTCACTTTGGCCGTCTGCTCTGGACCATTCACATAAACCGGGCTAGCCGCACATCACCGAACCGCCATTCACGTTCAGGATTTCACCGGTGACATGGGTGGCCAGGTCGGAGGCCAGGAAAAGGACAGTTCCGGCAATTTCTTCGGCCGTGGGAAGTTTGCGAAGAGGGATGGAAAGCAGGACCGATTCTCTGAATTCATCATTTTCGAATTCCTTCGAGCACATGTCAGTGCTTACCCAGCCAGGAGCCACGCAGTTAACTCGAATGTTCTCGGGACCCAACTCTGAAGCCAGTGATTTCGTCAAAGCAATGATCGCGCCTTTGCTGGCTGCATAGTGGGAGTAGAAGGGTTCTCCTCGCTGTCCTGCAGTTGAGCTGATGAGGATGATGTTTCCGGAACGATCGGGCTTCATCTCACGGGCTGCGAAGTGGCAGAGGTAGTAGATGGATTTCAGATTGGTATCAAGGGTTTCCTGCCACTGATCTTCGGTCATCTCATCAATGGCTGCTCTTTTCCAGATACCGGCGTTGCCAACGACAATGTGAATTTGCCCAAATGCTGCCCGAGCTTCTTCAAAGAGCCGTTCGAAGGTGTCTCGTTTGGACACATCACCGGCCACCGCAACGGCGTGTTTACCCCCTAGACGGATTTGCTCGATGACCGAGTGAGCAGCCGACTCATCGTTGCGAAAACCGAGCGCCACATTAGCACCCGCCTTGGCCAGCAGCAGACAGACTTCTCTGCCGACGCCCCTGGAACCTCCTGTGACCAAAGCTGTCTTTCCCGTGAGATCAATCATTGAAAAAATGCGGTCATCACCCTTTAAAGCAAGGCGAGTATTATGCCACATCGTCAATGAATAGGGGGGACAGGTTCCTCATTCCACCTGCATTTCGGTTTTCAGCTGCAGAAGTGAGGGCTGCCGGGCTAGGAAATTCTAAGATAAAATGGGGTTGTGAGAATTTCGGATTTCAAATACGACCTGCCCGACCGGCTGATCGCTCAGTATCCCAGCCAGCGGCGGGAAGAGTCCCGTCTGATGGTAGTGGACAGGAGTTCTCAAACCATGGAGCACCGGAAGTTTGCAGACCTGGCCCGTCTTGTCTCCCCCACTGACCTGCTGGTCCTGAACAACACACGAGTCTTTCCAGCTCGCTTATATGCCCACAGGGAAGGCAAGCGGGAGAAGCTGGAGGTGCTACTGCTCCACAAGGTGCGAGACGGTGTATGGGAGGCCCTTATCCGGCCTGGCAGAAAGGCTCAGCCGGGGACTCGCCTCATCTTTCAGCCAGACGAATTCGAGGGGGAAGTGCTTGAAAGCTCTTCCTCGGCAGTGCGTAAGCTCCGGTTCGAGCATGGCGGAGATTTCTGGACTTGGGTCGAGAGGCTGGGTCACACACCACTGCCCCCATATATCAACCGCTCTCCGATGCCTGAAGATCGTCAGCGTTATCAGACGGTCTTTGCACGAGTGTCGGGATCAGTCGCAGCCCCTACCGCAGGGCTTCACTTCACGGGGGAATTGCTCAAGCAGGTGCCACATTGTGAGATCACTCTGCATATTGGCTATGGCACCTTCAAGCCGGTCAAAACCGACCTGATTCAGAACCACCGAATGGATGGTGAACATTATGAGATAGGTGAGGAAGCGGCCGGCCGCATTGAGGGTCACAGCCGGTCCGGAGGGCGATTGATTGCGGTAGGTACAAGTACCACTCGTGCCCTCGAGCACGTCTTTATCAAGCATCAGCGAGTGGTTCCCGATCACGGTCGGACCGACCTGTTCATCTATCCCGGCTTTGATTTCAGAGTTCTAGGTGGTTTGATTACCAACTTTCACTTACCCGGATCGACTCTTTTGCTTCTGGTTTCAGCATTTGCCGGGGAAGACCTGATCAAGACATGTTACCGTGAGGCGATTCAGAGGAACTATCGATTTTACAGCTACGGAGACACGATGCTCATTCTGTGAAAGGTTGCCAGGTAAACATGGGGAAGTGTGTTTCCTCCCCATATTTCCTGTCGATTCTCCCTTGAGGTTTCCAACTATTTGGTTCTGATTCGATAGTCATCGTCTTGACAAACCCAATACATTCCGCCGGGCAGGCCTGCCGAGCGAACAATCCGGGTAGCAACTAGGTCGGAACCGCACTGGGGACAACTGCGGGTCTGACCGGCACTTCCCTTGACTCCCAGGCTGGCTCGTGCTGTCTTGCTAATTTTCTCAGCAATTTTAAATCCCTCCTTTCCACAAAAATAAAAACGCCGTGCCCAAGTGCTGCCTGAGCACGGCGTGAAAGAGAGC
>JAUXKG010000398.1 GCA_030624355.1 Acidobacteriota bacterium | reverse complement strand
GACACGCCGAAGTCTCGGTCGATGCAAAAGTCGATCCATTCTCGGAAATGTCGGACACAACTCCGTCATACAAGGGAATCGGTGAGGAATGTTGAAGGCCGGGAAGAGGAGTGCCTGATCTGGAATGCCGATCGAAGTAATTGGCAATACTGGGGGAGACACTGTTGCCTGAAGCGATGGAATCCAAGGCATGTTCGCCATGGGCGGGGATCTGCTGAGATCGATGAAACAAGTGTTCGTTCTGACGTGACAATGCTTCTTCGATCGCGTGATGGACTGCACTGTGAACAGCACTGGAATCGTGAAAACGGATTTCTGTCTTGGCAGGGTGAACGTTGACATCGATCTGCTGTGGGTCCACTCTGACAAAGAGGACAACGGTGGGGTAGGATTTTGCGGGAATGATATTCTGATAGGCCATCCGAATAGCATGCGCCAGTACCCGGTCTCTCACCATACGGCGGTTGACGAAGAGGAACTGGGAGGCAGCGTTGCTCCGGTGCTCGTGGGGCAGGGAAGTAACGCCTGATACATGAACCCCACTCTTTTCATACTCCAGGGGCACTAAATTCTCCAGGAAGGCTTCTCCCTGGATCTGGTAAATGCGATCCTCCAGACTGGCTGCAGCCGGTGCTTCGAACACGGCCCGCTGGCGGTGGATGAATCGAACTTCGACCTCCGGATAGGCCAGGGCATACTGAGTGATCTGGCGAGTCAGGTGACCCAGTTCGGTGGCGTCGGTCTTGAGGAATTTCCGGCGTGCCGGAACGTTAAAGAAGAGGTCTTCCACCAGGACTTCAGTTCCCTGTGGCCAGGCTACCTCATTGACCTCCTTGAGCGTCCCCCCCTGGTACTCAATCTCAGTTCCCAGGGGTCCCTCCGCTTGCGCCTCAGCCCGCCCCACTGTCCGCAGGCGGAGCCTGGAGATGGAGGCAATGGAGGGCAAGGCTTCTCCCCGGAAGCCCAGAGTTTGAATCTGACTCAAGTCCTCGAAGGATCGAATCTTGCTGGTGGCATGATGTTGAAAAGCGAGCCGTGCGTCATCAGGGTTCATGCCAATTCCGTCATCCCGGACCAGCAGGGATCGCTTGCCGGCTTCCTCGGCTTGAATCACAATACGAGTGGCCTTGGCATCCAGGGCATTCTCCAGTAGCTCTTTCACTACCGAAGCGGGACGCTCCACTATTTCCCCGGCGGCGATCTGATGGGCTAAAGTCTCAGGAAGGATTCGAATTTCAGGCATGAGACGAATTATAGTCAGAGGCGATGACAGCTTTTATGGGGGGCCTTCGGCCGCTGACAACTGACAGGGAGTTTAGGGATCAACCGTGTTTTCTGACCACCTGACCGGGGCCCGTCGGCTGCTGACAACTGACAACGGACAGAAGAATTGTTGCCAACCCTCCGAATCGGTGTCAACCCGTGTTCCGTGAGCAGTGTCGATTGACGATTGTCGAGTGTCGAATGAAAAGAAGATTCTTTTCTTAATCTGTGGGAATTCGTGTCTGTCAATCCGTGTCTGTGGCTGTGTCTACACGAATGTGCAGCTCGCTCAGCTGTTTTTCACTGACCAGAGAGGGGGCCCTGCACATCAAATCCAGCGCCCGAGCCGTCTTGGGAAAAGCGATAACGTCACGAATCGAGTCTTCCCCCGCCAACAACATCACCAGCCGATCCAGCCCCAGGGCAATGCCTCCGTGAGGAGGAGCTCCAAAGCCGAGAGCCTCAAGCAGGAAACCAAACTTGTCTTCGGCTTCCTCCGACTCCATACCCAGGACGCGAAACACCCGTTGCTGCAACTCTTTCTGGTGGATACGAATGGATCCACCTCCGATCTCAGTTCCATTCAGGACCACATCGTAGGCCCTGGCTCGCACTCGGGCGGGATCTGTTTCCAGCAGCGCGATATCTTCTTCATGTGGTGAGGTGAAGGGATGATTGCAGGCCATGTAGCGTTCTTCATTGTCGTCCCACTGGACAAGGGGAAAATCGTAAATCCATAGAAAGGCATACTCGTCCGACGGGATTAAGTCCTCCTTCTCAGCCACATGGAGCCTCAAATCGCCTAACAGAGTATCGATATTCGATCCGGCGGCCATCAGGAAAATATCCCCCTCCCCAAGTTGTCCTGCCTCTTTGATCTGTTCCAGTTCGCCAGCGGGCACTGCCTTTGGGAAAGAGCTCTTAAGACCTTCCGCCGTCACCTTTAGCCAGCTCAACCGTAGATCCAGTTGGTCAGATAGCCCATCCAGCTGCTTTCGAGAATAGCTGGCACCGCCAGGAACCCGGATCCCTTTGATCTGACCACCTTTCTGAAGAATCCCTTGAAAGATCTGAAAGGAGGTCTCCTGAAAAGCCTCGGAAACGTCGACTAACTCCAAGCCAAAGCGGGTGTCGGGTCGATCGGTTCCATAGCGAGCGAGAGCTTCTGCATGAGTCAGTCGGGGAAAGGGAGAGGTAATATCAACACCGGCCGACTTGAAAACACCGACCAACAGGGATTCCACCAGTTCGAAGATGTCTTCCATCTGCGGGTAGGCCAGCTCGATATCCACCTGGGTGAACTCAGGCTGCCGGTCAGCACGCAGATCTTCGTCGCGAAAACAACGGGCGATCTGAAAATACCTATCAAAGCCGGAGATCATGAGCAATTGTTTGAAGAGCTGTGGAGACTGGGGAAGGGCGTAGAAATGACCCCCATGGAGGCGGCTGGGTACCAGATAGTCCCGGGCTCCTTCGGGAGTGGATCGGGTGAGTAAAGGCGTCTCTATTTCCAGAAAACCCTGTTGATCCAGGAAATTTCGGATCTTGCACGACACTCGGTGGCGAAGTCGGATATTGTGCTGAAGACGCCGCCGGCGTAGATCCAAGAAACGATACCGCAGGCGAGTTTCCTGGGAGGCTGTAACTCCCTCCGTGATAGGGAACGGCGGTGTGTCAGAGGTATTCAACACCCGTATTTCCCTGGCCAGAATTTCCACTCGGCCGGTCGCGACTTCGGGATTAATGGTCTCCTCATCGCGCATGACAACGTCACCGGTGACCGCCAGCACGAACTCGGGTCGAATCTCCTTGGTTGTCTCCAGAAGCAGAGAACTCTCTGAACGAACCACCACCTGAACGATTCCTTCGTGATCCCTCAGATCCAGAAACACCAGACCGCCCAGATCACGCCGCCTGTCGACCCACCCCATCACCGTGACGCGTCGTTTCACAAGACTTTCGTCCACTAACCCACAGTAAACGCTCCGTTTGAGCTCACCCAGTTGATCCATCTTGTGTACTCAGAATTTCAGACTGTGACGTGGAAGCAATCTGAACCCTAT
>JAUXKG010000281.1 GCA_030624355.1 Acidobacteriota bacterium | reverse complement strand
TGCTAATACGTTCCAGCTGAGTAATCTATGAGGATTAGATCCACGAGGGGGTCAGGGGGTCAGGAGACACGGATTGACACGGATTAACGAACACGGATTCAGAGAGCGTAGCCTGATTCCCTGTCAGTTGTCAGTTGTCAGCGGCCGGAGGCCAAAGGTCAGCGGTCAGGTGTGCCTGCCCTCATGCAGTTTCCGCCTGTTCCTGGCAGCTCAGGCACAATGCCGCCCAGGGAACAGCCTCCAGTCGCTTGCGTTCAACGGGTTCACCGCAGTTGGAGCAATCACCATAGTCCTTTTCCTCAATTCGATCCAGCGCGTCTGTGACAGACTGCAACAACTGGCGATCACTGCCGCTCTTGCTGAACATAAACTCCTTGGTATATGAACTGGAGGCCTTGTCGGCGATATCCATGGCCTCAGTGGAGTTATCGGCCTCACGACCATAATTTTCCGTCTTCTGGACTACATTAATCAACTCTGAACGCTTCTCCAAGAGCTTTGTCTTGAAACGCTTCAGTTCCCTGGCACGCATGAGAAAAGCCTCCGTTCAATGGTGATACGGCGAGCCCTTGACGATAGTGATGGCCCGGTAGACCTGTTCAAGAAGAATCACTCGAACCATCTCGTGGGGCAGTGTCAGTCTTGTCAAAGACAGTTTCATATTGGCCAAATCTTTGATTTCTTCGGGAATACCGAAATAACCACCCACGATAAAGGTGATCTCCGGAACCCCACGGTTCATTAGATATTCGAAAAATAGAGCCAATTCCTCACTTGTAAGCTGTTTTCCTGCATCATCCAAAACCACCAGATAGGTTCCCGGCGACAACTTGCTTTCGATGCTTCGAGATTCCCGCTTCAGCTGAGTGGCCTGCTGATGGGGATCTGTCTTTTTCAAGTCGGGCACCGATATTTGCCCGGCGGAGAAATACTTCTCTACACGTCCCAGGTATCTGCTCTCGATCTCGCCAAGTAAGGAATCCTTTGTCTTACCAATCCACAAAAATTTGAGTTTCACAAAAAAAGATCTTTTCTTATACAAGATTTTCTGCGTCAGGACAACTGAAACTAACGCGGGGGTCGGAGGGAAGACCGTCGATTGCCCGCAAGCCCCTGTCCAGCTTGAGTTTTCGGAAGATAAGAATGAGCCTAGCCCGGTTCATGCATTGAAGAAAACCTCTGTATAATCCGGGCTAGGAGTCTGTCCTAGGCTGTCAGGGCTCCAGGTTCAACCTCCACTCCATCGCTCCACAGTTTTTCCAAACGATAGAACTCTCGCGACTGAGGAGAAAATATATGGACCACGAAGTCCAAATAATCCATCAGAATCCACTCCGCGCTTCGATAGCCTTCAAGATGATGGGGAGATAGACGTTCTTCCTTCTTGAGTATTTCTCGAACCTCATCGCAGATCGCCTGATTCTGTTTCTGATTGTACCCCTGACAGATGATCATGAAATCGGCAAACCCGCATATCTTCGACACGTCCAATACCGTAATCTGGTCACCCTTCTTTTGATCGACAGCTTGGCTGGCCTTCTTAACTGCCGCTCTGACCTTTTTCATACAAACGATGTCTTCTGATGTATTGAAGCACGGCAGGAGAAACCATGTCTGCTGAGGGTTGTTTTCCCGAAACAATCATCTCCCGGATAGACGTAGAACTGACGGCAGGAGCGTTGATCGCAATCAAAAAGGACTGGCCAGGACGAATAGTCGGTCTCTCCTTTTCGCAAACTGCCCGAATAGTCCCCCTCGAGGATGCAGAAACTCCCAACTTGTCGAGGTCCACTTCGATTCCTGGTCTCTGCACAAATATGAAGCAATGCTCTCGCAAGAGTTTACCATAGTCCTTCCACAAATGAATCTCGTGGAGAGAGTCGCTTCCCGAGATAAAACAGTACTCATCTCCAGGATGACGGCGGGCAAAATACTGAAGAGTTTCGATGGTGTAGGAGAGCGTCCCGCGCTCAAGCTCCCACGGTGACGGATAGAGATCCCGATCGTCCAGCAGATCGAGAACTACCATTGCGTAACGGTGAAAAGGACTGGTAAGATCATCCTTCTCTTTGTGCGGCGGCAGTTTGGAAACCATAAACAGAACATGGTTCAAGCTGAACATTCTTAAGACGCATCGAGCCACATAAGAATGCCCTCGGTGGATGGGGTCGAAGGTCCCTCCCAGGATTCCAATCTTCAATCTGTCTGACCCTCTAGGTGTTGTGCAATGGTCTCTTTCAAATCTTTGATTCCCTGGCCGGTGACCGCAGAAATTTCCTGAAAGGGTAGCGACTCTCTCCGGCAGTAGGAACGCAGTTGCTCCAGCTTATCCAAATTGGCCACATCAAGCTTGGAAGCAACAATGATTTGAGGTTTCTGGATCAGGTTGGAACTGTAAAGCTCCAACTCTCCATTGATGGCCCTCAAGGCAGCGACCGAGTCTTCGTCCCCGATGTCACTGACGTCCACAAGATGAACCAACAGTCGGGTACGTTCCACATGGCGCAAAAATTGAGCCCCCAGTCCACTACCGCGGTGGGCCCCTTCGATCAGACCCGGGATATCCGCTACAACGAAGGTGCGGTACTCTGCATGTGAGACCACTCCCAGAGTAGGCGTCAAAGTGGTGAAGGGGTAGTCTGCAATCTTGGGTTTTGCGGCCGAGATTACCGAAATCAGGGTTGACTTACCCGCGTTTGGGTATCCAACGATTCCCACATCAGCCAGAACCTTTAACTCGAGTTGGAAAGTGAACTCATCTCCCGGCCATCCTGTTTCGAACTTCCGTGGCGCCTGATTGGTAGCGGTGGCGAAGACAGCGTTCCCGCGTCCCCCATGGCCGCCTCTGGCGGCCAATTCCATCTGATCCTCACAATCCAGGTCAAACAGGAGCTCCTTCCCCGTTTCGTCGTAGACTTGGGTTCCAACGGGGACTTCCACAATCCGATCCTCTCCGTTCTTGCCATGGCGTTGGTTTCCCGAACCATGGCCACCTCTGGTGCTTCTGAAGTGCTGTTGAAACTTGAAGGGAAGGAGGGTGTTCAAGTGGACAGAGGCACGGAAATAGATGCTGCCCCCATCTCCTCCGTCGCCGCCGCTGGGTCCACCGCGAGGGACATGCTTCTCGCGGCGAAAAGCCAAACACCCATCCCCGCCATCACCTGCTTTGACGTAGATTTTGGCGTGATCAACGAACATCGGGGTCAGAGCTCTCCCGAACGACCCCTCAGCTCTGGGGAACAATGTGGACGAAATGCCCTTTACGCCCTCGGTCCTGAAAACTCACCAGACCGTCTACCTTGGCGAAAAGGGTGTCATCCTTTCCTCGACCCACGTTCAAGCCAGCCTTGATACGTGTGCCGCGCTGCCGCACCAAAATGGATCCACCGGTCACAAGTTGCCCACCGAAGCGCTTTGTCCCCAGGCGTTTGGATTGGCTGTCACGACCGTTCTTACTACTGCCTAAACCTTTTTTATGTGCCATCGTCCTTCCTACTTACCTGTCTTCTTGGCCTGTTTAGCACCGGTCGCCTTCTTAGCGGCCGACCGGGCAGAACTCTTTTTGACCTTTGCCGAGGAACTTTTTGCCTTCTTGGTCACCACCTTCTTGGTCACCACCTTCTTGGTCGGTGCCTTCTTGGTCGGTGCCTTCTTGGTCGCCGCCTTCTTGGTCGTCGTCGCTTTCTCGGCTGTGGGCTTCGCCTTGACAGCCACCTCAGGCTTGGCCTCGCTCGCCTTGTCCTGCCGGGTCGGTTTCGTCACGCCCGTCAAAGCTATTTCATCGATCCGGACTCTGGTGAAAAGTTGACGATGACCCTGTTTTCTCCGATACATCTTGCGTCTCTTGAACTTGAAAACCAAGATCTTCTTTGACTTGCCGTGATCGGCAATGGTTCCCACCACCTTAGCGGTGCTCAGAGTCGGGGTCCCAAACTGGACTCCATCCTGGTGACCCACTGCCAGCACATTATCAAAGTTCACCTGCTGGCCAACTTCACCACTCAGGCGCTCCACGTCAACAAAGTCACCTTCACTGACCCGGTACTGTTTTCCACCACTCTGAACAATTGCGTACAAAACTACTCGCCCCTCCCGCGCGGCTGAGACATGGGTCCGTCAAAAACGCATCATTATACTGGTAGCGCGAATTCCCTGTCAAAGACCGGCAGGTGAGGCACTGGCACAACTGACAGCTGACAACTGACAACTGACAACTGACAACTGACAGAACAATTGTTGCCAATCCTCCGAATCCGTGTCAATCCGTGTTGGTCAATCCGTGCAATCGGTGATTACCGAATCCGTGTCAATCCCTGTCTGCCCGCGTCTGCCTTGATTTAGTATAATAAAATGGCTAGAGTTTAGTGTTTCACCCTTTTCACAGGAACCTCGATTAGGAGGTAAGACAAGACTTGCCACTGGACGACAAATACGACG
>JAUXKG010000382.1 GCA_030624355.1 Acidobacteriota bacterium | reverse complement strand
TTGCCCATCCACTTCAATATACTCGTAAATACACTCTCCATCCTGCAGTTTCGGTATGGGCGTTTTTCCCGGATTTCCGATTCCCGCCGCAAGAACCTTGATATCGGCTTCCTACAAATCCAAAAGCGGCTGGCGAAATCGCCGCTGGTAATCGCCATCCACATGCCCATCGCCCAGATCCGTGTTATCTTATCAGGCACCCGATGACTCTTCAAAAGGATGCCATGAACGTGAGAGATACCACCTTGAGCCTCAGGCACATTCAGCTGCCACTCATGGTGTTTTTAGCAAGCTACAGCAGCACAGCTGCTGTGGGAGCACAAACTCTCGCTGAGAAGCACGAGCAGTATCGTTACCGAATCACCTATGTCGACACTCCCCCAACCGTGGATGGTGATCTGTCCGACCCGGTTTGGCGAGAGGCGCAGGTCCTTGACCGGTTGATCCAAAAGGCCCCGAACTATGGCCAGCCGGCTACGGAGAAGACTGAGGTGCGGATTGTCTATGATTCGACCGCTCTTTACATCGGTGTCTATTGCTATGACTCGGATCCAGCTGGGATTGTTCGGAATGTCCTCCGCTTCCGTGACGACTCCGTGTGGACGAAGGACGACGTCGTCCGCATCATCCTGGACACCTTTCACGATCACCGGCGGGCCTATGTCTTCTCCATCAATGCGCTGGGAACCAAACAGGATTCGCAGGTCGACAACGAAAAGTGGCACAGCGACTGGGATGAGGTCTGGGATGTCCGGACTCGATTGCTGGAAGACGGTTGGAGTGCAGAGCTGCACATCCCCTTTCGCATTTTGCGGTTCCCCTCCGGTGGCGATGGGGTCTGGGGCTTCAACGTCATGCGGGATATCCAACGCAAGAACGAGGGAGCATACTGGGCGCCTGTCCCTCCCGGGATCTCCTTTACACGGGCGGCATACCATGGGCATCTGGAAGGATTCTCTACGATTGAGCCTGAGCTTAACCTGCAGGTCATCCCTTACGGCCTGGTCGGGGCGTCTCGCTCAAATGGGCGAAGCACTATAGCCTCAGATCTGGATGCAGGAGCCGACCTGAAGCTGGCACTCACCTCCTCCCTGACCTTAGACCTCACTTACAACCCGAACTTCGCTCAAGTGGAAGTCGACGACCAGCAAATCAACCTGACGCGCTTCCGCCTTTTCTTCCCTGAGAGGCGAGGATTCTTCCTCGAGAATTCCCAGCTCTTTAATTTCGGAATACCTCGGCAGACCCAAATGTTCTTTAGCCGTCGGATTGGACTGTCACAGGGCGAGGCGGTGCCCATTTTGGGTGGAGCTCGTCTGAGCGGGAAGGCCGGAAGCTTCGATCTCGGTCTCCTCACCATCCAGACCGAGAGCCACCCCACAGCGCCGAGCACAAACTTTAGTGCTACCCGGCTGCGCTGGAATGTATGGGAGCGCTCCTACATCGGTGGGATCTTTACTTCTGTCCATTCGGAGACTCAGGGGAACCGTGTCTTTGGCCCCGACGCTCTCTTCTGGTTAGGGAAGAATTTTCGCTTGGAAGGCTTTTTGGGCGTGATGGAGGACCGCACCCTGGCAGAGCATCCGATTTCGCACTCAAGCGCTGCAGTTTATAACCAAGACCTCTGGGGAGTCAGCCTGCGTACGCTGTACATCGATGAGGAGTTCGATCCTGCCATGGGCTTCATCCGCCGGCAGGACATCCAAAGATACCAGGGAAGCCTTCGGCGGAGTGTGCGTCTGAATCGAAAATGGGCTCGAAAATTGAATTTCTCAGGTGACCTGACCTATCTCACAGATCAGCAGGGTGAGCTGGAAACACGCCAATGGGTCCTTGAGACTTCCAACGAACTGGATTCCGGCGACCGAATTTTCCTGCAATGGGAGGGCAACTTCGAGCGCCTGGCTATCGATGACGATCCTTTCGAAATCAACCCTCGTGAGGGATTGGTCATTCCTCCTGGTGACTATAGCTTCAACCGTTGGCGGCTGGGATATGAGGGCTTTACGGCACGGGCTTACCGGGCTGCGGTGGGACTGGAAGGGGGAACATTTTTCAGCGGTCGGCGTACAACCTTCACCACTTCCGGGATTTGGCGTGCCTCCCCTCACCTGGTCCTATCAGGTGACTATGAGCTGAACGATATTACGCTGCCCGAAGGAGCCTTTGCCAGCCATCTTTGGCGGACCCGCTTCAGCGTGCCTTTTACCGCTCGGGTGATCGGAGACGCCTTCCTGCAATGGGACAGCCTGGCCAGGGAGCTCAGTACTCAGCTGCGATTTCACCTGATCTACGGCCGCGACAGCAATTTCTTCGTGGTGTTTACCGATCGCAGGGAAAACCCCGGTGGGGAACCACTAGAGCGAGACTGGGCCATCCAGGCGAAGCTGACCTATCGGCTGTACTGGTAACATCGGGCGTTCTCGAGGAGGATTGATTTCTCGTTTCTGGGAGGAGGCTGCTTGAACTTCAGCATGTATCTTCGTGAAGCACTGGTTTGATCGAGGGAGGAAGACTTACAGCGAGAATTGGGTTTCTGCTTTTGTTCGCGCTGATTTTCGCGCTTGCCACAAAGGCGCCGTATTTATGAAGCGACGCACTAAGGAGGAGTAGAACATGCCAGTTCAGATAACAGGCTTAGCCCATGTAAACCTCAACGTGACGGACCTGCAAAGGGCGGAGAAATTTTATACGGAGATTTTAGGGTGCAAGGTTTCCGGCAAATACGAGGAAACCATTGTATGGCTGAACTTTGGACAGTATGAGGCGGATGATCGGAAGCTTGCCATGCACGACCTTGCTCTTTACAAGGTTCCCCATGAAGTTCCACCCGAATACCGCAAGACTGCCGGGTTGAACCACGTTGCCTTCCGTCTGGCCACTCCGGAAGACGTGGACCAGGCGGCCGAGATTCTAAAAGAGAATGGGGTCAAGATCTTAAAGGGTCCTGAAACTCACAAAGAGGACCTGGATCACTATGTGTATTTCGAAGATCCCGATCGAAATGTTATTGAGTTGGTGAGCAGTACGGGTGACGGTTACAAAATCAAAACTTCTTGAAGGAGTTGCTCATGCCTCATGGGAGGCACCATCAGAGCCGCAGGCTTTGGGCGAGCTCGTTTAGCCTGCGGGCCTCCGGCGCCCCCGCCAGGCACCTTGAATTTCGAGTTGTCAGCGGTCAGTGTTTGGGAAGGAGGATCCAACTTATGCCTAAGGAAGATCTAATCCCCGGAGTCTCGGGAGAAGTCACGGTCAAGACCACGCCCGAAATGGGAATCACCCATCTGGGTCCGGGAGTCGTTTCTCTTTTGTCTACTCCCTCCATGATCGGTCTCATGGAGCGAGCTTCCCACCAACTGCTGGCCGCCTCCCTAGACTCTGAAGAAGGCTCGGTGGGTATCAAGGTGAATATCACCCACCTGGCTGCCACCCCGATTGGCATGACGGTCACCGCCAAGTCTACCGTGGAATCGATCAAGGGTC
>JAUXKG010000008.1 GCA_030624355.1 Acidobacteriota bacterium | reverse complement strand
GAGGGAGCTACGACGTCGGCTCCCGCCTGAGCGTAAACCAGGGCGGTGCGTGCCAAGGCGGCCACGGTCTCATCGTTGTGGATCATGATTCGACCGTCGGCGCTCTCTTTCACTAATCCGCAGTGTCCGTGGTCTGTGTATTCACAAAGACAGACATCGGCAATCAGAAGCAGGTCAGAGACGTTTTTCTTGGCCATCTCCAAGGTGCGGCAGATCACTCCATCCTGGGCATAAGCGGCGCTTCCGGCGGGGTCCTTTCGAGAATCGTCGGGAATTCCAAAGAGCATGACGGCTGGTATAGAGAGTTCGCGGACCAGCTGCAGCTCCTCAAGCAGGGTATCGACGGAGAAACGGAACTGACCGGGCATTGAGGAGATCTCCTCCTTGACTCCCTCTCCCTCGCACACAAATAGCGGGTAGATTAGTTGGTCTACTGACAGGCGTGTCTCTTGCACCATCCGTCGCAGGACAGGATTTTCACGCAAGCGGCGTGGTCGAAAGGAGATATCCATCTTTTTCTTCAGCCATCCATGACGTCTTCTGAAAGTTCTGGCGGTGGAGGGATTCGAACCCCCGACACAGCGGATATGAGCCGCTTGCTCTAACCCCTGAGCTACACCGCCTCAAAGAAACCGATGATAACTGATGATGCTCGACCATATCAATTGACCTGATCCTCGAAGCGAGACACAGACGGGCAGCGGGAATCAGGCCATCTGGCCTCGGAAGGAGTTACTCCTGGAGCATGGGAAGAACCAGAGGAGGGATCTGGTTGAAGTCAAGAGCCTTCATCTGCCCCACGGCTTCCTGAACGGTGGAGAAGAGAATCGGCTTCACCGTGATGATAAAAGGGAGGTTCGAAGAATCGGAACAACTCTCTTCCAGAACCGAATCGATGTTGATCTTTCGCTCCGCCAGGATGTTGGCCAGTTCAGCGATGATTCCGGGACGGTCCTTGACGATGAAACGGATAAAAAAGGGATAACGTTCGTCCTTGTCCGAGATAGGTTTCGAAGCAGAGGACCCCGAATCTTCTTCACCGGCAGTGGAGGAGTGGTGACTGGTCGCTTGAGAGGCGGAGGGTTTAGCACCCGTCTTCCAAAGGGCGGCATTCAGAATGTCAGAGGTGACCGACACAGCGGTAGGCGCTCCACCCGCCCCTCTTCCGCTGAGCACCACCGAACCTGCTGAGCTTCCGGTGATTTCCACGGCGTTCAGTACCCCAGAGACGTTCGACAGGGGAAGCCGATTGCTGACCAAGAAGGGGCTAACCCGCAGGCAAAGATGATCACTGGCCTTCACAGCTACTCCCAGCAGCTTGATGGTCGAATCCAGTTTTTGGGCATACAGCAAGTCAACTGGTTTGATCTCTGTGACGCCTCGTGTTGCGATCTGTTGGGGGGAAACCACGGCCTTGAAAGCAATGGCACTCAGGATGGCCAGTTTGTCGGTGGTGTCGGCACCGGAGACATCCAGAGTAGGATCAGCCTCTGCATATCCCAGCGACTGAGCTTGCGAAAGGGCCTCCTCATATTCAAGGCCGTTGTCGCCCATTTCCGACAGAATGAAATTGCAGGTCCCGTTCAAGATGCCCCGCACTCCCACGATTCGGTCCGAGAACAACGAGCGGCGCAACACACGGATGATGGGTATGGCGCCGGCAACCGAGGCCTCGAAGCCTAGATAGGAGTCATTCTGATTGGCGAGCGCCAGATATTCCTTTCCCGACTGGGCCATGAGAAGCTTGTTGGCTGTTACTACGGCCTTTTGCTGCTCCAGACCGGTTCGAATGATCTGGTCGGCCGGATCCGATCCCCCAAGCAGCTCCACAATCATGTCCGAAGGAGCCTGAAGAAACTCACTCACCGAGTCGGTAAGCCGAACTTCCGAGGGGATTCCGGAGGTGTCTTTTTTTTGGTAGCTTCTGTCCAGAATCGTAACCAGGCATAAATCGATGCCCAATTGTTCTCGATAGCGACTTTCCTCCTCCTGAAGAAGGCGCACTACTTCTCTGCCTACCGTGCCAAAGCCGGCCAGGGCTACTCGAACCTGAGGAAGCGAGCGATTGTCAGTGTTGGGCACCATCTTAAGTCATCTCCAAAACGGGAATCCTACCTGATAAGGATACCAGGACTCAAAATTATTTCGACAATCAAAAAGGACCGGCAAGAGGGCAGGACTCCCAGTCTTGTTTTATAATTAGAAACGCAGAGGATCTTCCCCTGCTTTTCGAGGTGATGGTTGTGAGATTGAGGACTGTTTTTGCCCTAGTAACTGTTCTGACGCTCTTCTGGACTGTTGGACAGGGGCAATCCAAGCATAAGTGGCGGGAAGAACAGAAGGACTACTACAAGAAATGGTTGGAGGAAGACGTGGTGTATATCATCACGGAGGAGGAGGAAAAGGTCTTCAAAGCGTTGAACACGGACGACGAGAAGCAGCAGTTTATCGAGCAGTTCTGGTATCGGCGTGATCCGGATTTGACCACCTCAGCCAACGAATACAAGGAAGAGCACTATAGACGAATCGCCTACTCCAATGACCACTTCACGAGCGGATTGCCCGGGTGGATGATGGATCGGGGACGCGTTTATATCGTTAATGGTCCCCCGGACGGCGTTGAATCGAACCCAACTGGAGGTCTTTACAGCCGACCTGCCCATGAGGGGGGGGGCAGCACCTCAACCTATCCGTTCGAGGTCTGGCGCTACCGCTACCTTGAAGGCATTGGTACCGATGTAGAAGTGGAATTTGTGGATCCCACCAGGAGCGGGGAGTATCGCCTGGCCATCAGTTCCGAAGAGAAGGATGCGCTGCTGCTGGTTCCGGGATCCGGATTGACCTGGTCTGAGGAACTGGGGTTGACGTCCAAGCACGATAGACCTTTCTTCTCTCCGGGTATCGCCAAGACCGATCCCTTCAGGGGAGGCCGGGCCAAAGACAATCCCTTTGATCGCTATGAGACCTATATTCGGATCCAGGCTCCAAAGCCGATCAAGTATCGTGATCTCAAGGAGATTGTGAACGTCAAGGTCGGCTATGACAATCTTTCCTTCAAGAGCCGTCAGGATTCCTTTCGGCTCAATGATCAGCAGTTATTGGTCCCCATTACGCTGGAGTTTGAGAACAAGAACCTGACATTCACCCAAGAGCAGGGGCTTCGGGTTGCCAGACTGGCTGTTTACGGAATGGTTACCAGCATTGCCAATCGGGTTGTACGGGAATTTGAAGACGATATTACGACCTCTTACCCGGCTGAAGAGTTTGAACTGCGATCGACGGGTCACTCGCTCTACCAAAAGATCATCCTGTTGGACAAGAGAATGCGCTACAAGGTGGACCTAGTGGTGAAGGACCTCAACACCGGGAACCTGGGTACCGGGCGCTTCGCCATTATTCCTCCCGCCTACAGCCAGGAGAAGCTGTCGGTCAGTTCTCTGATCCTGTCTGATTCCATTCGTGAACTGGGTACTATCCCAGCAGAGGACCAGATGTTTGTTCTGGGTGATGTCTGGGTCCAGCCTCGTCCCGGCCGGACTTTCCCGGTGGGGCAATCCCTGGGCGCCTATTTTCAGATTTACAATGCCGGCTCGGATCAGACCACCCTTGCTCCGTCCTTGAGGGTGATTTACAAAATCATCGACGATTCGAACGGTGTGCTCGAAGTTATTGATAAAACAGGGGATTCGATTCAGTTCTATTCGGGACAGCGGGTGGTTCTCATCCAGTCGCTCCCGACTGAGTCGCTGGCTCCCGGAAGCTACAAGGTTGAAGTTGAGGTACACGATGAGATTGGAGATCAGGTAGCGGTGGTCACTGAGAGCTTCGACCTTTCGCCGGCAGGGCAGGGGAAATAGGGGGTTTCAGGCCGGTTCTACCTTTTTTCGTTCCAGCTGCTCCAGGCCGAATTCCTTGTGAATAGCCCGGATTGCCGACTCCAATTGATCCTGTTCGATGATACAGGCGATTCTTACTTCGGAAGAACTAATCAGTTGGATGTTGATCTTCTTCTTGGCTAAGGTCTGGAACATTCTGGCGGCTACACTCGGGTTGCTGGCCACTCCGGACCCGATCACCGAGACCTTGGCTACGCTGGTGTCGATTTGAATCTCTTCTGCTCCAACCTCTCTGGAAACTGGCTGCAGGACCTCGCCTGAGCGCTGGGCATCCTGTTCCGGAACAATCAATGAGACGTCATTGCTCTGATCATGGCGAATGCCCTGGATGATCAGGCGAATGTTGATGCCGGCGTCTGCCAGGCTCTGGGATATCTTAGCCGCGATGCCAGGGACGTCCCGAACTCCGGTCAAAGCAATACGGGCAATCCCGGCATCACCCGTTACACCTGTGATGGCTACTTCTTCCAAGATTTCCTTCCTGATGATGGTGGTGCCGGCCTTGGCCTTAAAGCTGGACCGTACCTGCAAGGGTAAGTTGAACTTGTGGGCGATCTCAATACACCGCGGATGCAACACCCTTGAGCCGGAAGCTGCATACTCCAGCATCTCTTCATAACTGATCCAGGGCAACAAACGGGCTTCGGGAACAATTGCCGGGTCGGCAGTGAAGACCCCGTCGACATCGGTGAAGATCTCGCAGGATGATTTCAGAGCGGTCGCCAGGGCCGCCGCCGTGGTGTCGGATCCCCCTCGGCCCAGACTGGTAATCTCCTGATCCAGGGTGACTCCCTGGAAACCGGCAACGATCACAATGTTTCCGTCTTCCAGCAACCGGTGAATTTTGGCAGTCTGAACGTCCTGAATCCGTGCCTGGGCGAAATTGCCATCGGTGACGATTCCACACTGGGCTCCAGTCAGGGCAATGGCGTTGCTTCCCAGGTCATGGACGGCCATGGCCAACAGCGCAATCGAGACCTGTTCTCCGGTTGTGAGCAACATGTCCAGCTCGCGTGACCGGGGCCGGTTGGCCACCTTGAACGCCATGTCCACCAGTTCATCAGTGCTGCCGGCCATGGCCGAAACGACCACCACCTGAGGTATCTGATGACGATGTTCCTCCACCAGATCCCCGGCAACTTTGCGGATGCGCTCGACCGAGCCCACCGAGGTCCCCCCGTATTTTTTCACTTTGACCGGGGCCTGGATCACGAAGTGACCTCAACGGAACGAGTCGGGAAATCTGCCTGTCCTTCATACCACTCTTTAAAGATTTTCAGGTTGGGACGCAGGACCACATCAACCTCGGCCTCAGCGTTTAAGGCTTCCAGTGTCTTGTATCCGTTCCCGGTGATGGCCACAACGATCGTCTCACGAGGATTGATGCGCTGTTGACGGATCAGCTTGATGGCTGAAGCCAAAGTGGCTCCACCCGCCGGTTCGGTGAAAATCCCTTCCTTCTCGGCCAACAACTCAATCGCCTGGATAATTTCCGGATCGGTAGCCGTCTCTCCCCAACCGGCCGACTGACGAACCTCGCGCAGAACATAATTACCGTCGGCTGGATTCCCTATGGCGATGGATTTCGCGATAGTGTTAGGTTTTTCCGGATCGAAATAGTCCAGATTCCGGTGAAGGGCATGAACCACAGGTGCGCAGCCTTCCGCCTGGGCAGAGTAAATCTTGGTTTGACCCTTTGCCCAACCCAACTGTTTCAGCTCGTGGAAGGCCTTGGCAACCTTCGGCAAAAGGGTCCCCCCGGCTGTGGGAAGCACCAGGTGGTCGGGGAGCTTCCAGCCCAACTGCTCGGCAATTTCATAGCCCATCGTCTTGGCGCCTTCTGTGTAGTAAGGCCGCAGGTTAACGTTGACAAATCCCCAACCGTAGTGATCGCCAATCTCGGAACAGAGCCGGTTGACCTGATCGTAGTTCCCTTCCAGGGACACTACTTTCGGTTTGGAAACCAGGGCTCCTTTGATCTTGGCCACCTCGATGTCGCTGGGTATGAAAAGTAAGCAAGGGAATCCGGTCCGGGCGCAGTGGGCGGCCACCGCGTTCGCCAGGTTGCCAGTGGAAGCACAGGCAAAAACCGTATAGCCAAGTTCTGCTCCTCGGCTCAGAGCAATCGAAACCACCCTGTCCTTGTAAGAGAGGCTTGGGTGGTTGACAGAATCATCCTTCAGATAGAGTTCTGATACTCCCAGGTATTCGGCCAGTCGCGAGGCTTTGACCAGAGGGGTGAAGCCGGAGTGAAAGCCGGTTATAGGCTCACCGGCCAGCGGCAGCAGTTCCCGTTAACGCCACAGATTGGGCTCCCTCTCCTTTATGATGTCGGGGGATAGCTGGGCTTGGATTTGAGAGTAGTCGTAGTCCGCTTCCAGCGGCCCAAAACACTCCAGACAGACAAAGCTCCGGTCTGCCGGGTATTCCTTTCCACATTCTCTGCATTTGAGTCCCTTCAGGCAGCTCATATACCACTTTCTCCTTTCTCGAAACGGCTGTGAGATTCGATCCGGCCGGTTCGAGAGGTTGCTTGAAGAACCGGTAAAAGTGGCAAGCTCCCAAAGGGTCTGAGGAAAAAAATGGCTCTTTCTGGGAGGAAAGAGCCTAGCCTCGACACCTCTCGACGGGTGACTTATCTCCCAGATCGTTCTGCGGGACTTAGCACCTGGCTCATTAGGCTGGTTGCTGTGGCATCTTGGGGCCCGTTCCCTCCGCCACTCGTGATAAGTTTAAGAGGGCCGATGATACGGCTATTGGGGCTCTTCTGTCAAGTCAGTGCACCTGTGCGGAGAGTGTCTGGCCACCGAGAGCTCCTGTGGTGGTCTTGGCTCGAAATTGAGAAAATGTATGGAGTCAGGGATAGAGTTGTGCAGTAAATCCGAACAGCTGCCTTCCTGACCGGTTGGATGAGCAGCCCGAGCTGACCACCTGGCCCACCGTCTGCTGTAACCGACCGCCTCTTTTTGAAGGGTCAGCCGGTCAGGCGTGTCTTTTGCTGGTGCAAGACTAGATGAGTGTTGAATTCAATTTAGTGTAAACAGAAATGAACAGTTTCGCAGGTGCAGTTCTGGAAACCATCAAGCGATACGGTCTCCTGCAGCAGCGAGATCGCGTGTTGATCAGTCTCTCGGGAGGTCCTGACTCGGTCGCCCTTCTCTTGGTTCTGATCGAGCTGAGGGCGACTTTTTCTCTGGAACTGGCGGCAGCTCATGTCAATCATCAACTGAGGGGCGGGGAATCTGACGAAGACGAACAGTTTGTGGCCCGACTGTGTTCGCAGACGGGGATTCCGTTGGAGGTGAGGAGAGTTGATACCAGAGGTGCGGTCAGCCAGAGCGGTGAAAACCTGGAGAGTTGTGCTCGAAGGTTTCGGTAATCCTTTGTGTTCGAGCTGGCGCAAAAAAGTCAGTCGCAGGTTGCAACCGGACATACGCTGAACGATCAGGCTGAAACCTTTCTGATGAAGCTGATGCGAGGTTCAGGTCCGGGAGGTCTTGCCGGGATTCGTCCCTTGAGAGTCAATTCGGTTGAAACGGCGGGTCCGGAGCCGGCCGAAACGGCGGTGGTTCGACCGCTTCTGGAGCGCACTGGAGGAGAAGTGATCGACTATCTGGAGGAAACTGGTCAGTCTTACCGGAAGGATTCCAGCAATCTGGATTTGGATCTGGATCGTAACTGGGTTCGCCACCGGTTGATCCCGCTGCTGGAAGATAAGTTGAATCCGGCCTTGTTGCAAACCCTTCACAGAACGGCCGGTCTCTTTCGAGAAGTCGAGGATTTCCTGATTCTGCAGGCCAGAGAAGACCTGAAGCGCTGCAAAGTGAATGAGGGAGAGGAGACCAAGGTGAGTATTGCAGAACTGAAGAGACTTCCGGCGATTCTTCAGAAAGAAGTGGTGCGACAGGCGATACTGGAATTTCAGGGCGATCTGGCGAACATCACACTTCAACACGTGACCGAGATCCTGTGGTTGTTTGAAGCCTCCAGTGGAAAAGAGGTGCACCTGCCTCGGGGTGTGAAGGTGCAGCGCGAGTTTGATGAGCTAAGATTCTCCAGAGAAGATCCTCCCGAGGATTTTTCTTATGAGCTGCAGATCCCCGGGGAAGTCTATGTTAGAGAGGTGCACAAAAAGGTGCGGGCCCGAAAACCATCGACTGAACAGAAGGCGGGAGCTGTTCTGATTCGGCTGCAGGGCGACTCTCTGCGGGTTCGAAATCGCCGTCCTGGGGACTATTACTGCACTTCCGCTACTTCTTCTGCCCGAAAACTGAAACAACTCTTCCAGAAGGAAAAGATTCCTAAAAGTCAGAGAGCCAAGCTGATCATCCTCGAACTGGATCAAGAGATCGTTTGGGTGGAAGGGTTCCCCGTACATCCTCAATACCAACTGAGTGGAAGTCAGGCAGGAGCAGTTGAAATCGAGGTGAGCTTTGAAACTTTGCCCTGAGAAAAGCTTCTAAGAAAGTGGAACTCAGAAAAGTGATGCGGTGTGGTGTGCAGTTCCGGGGCCCACCCGCAAAACTGGCTATAGAAGATGAATTAGCCTATAATTTAAGGGACAGGCTTCGTTAAGGTTCGTCTAAGGACAGCAAGTTGAATACTACAGCGAAAAACGTCTTCCTCTGGATTTTGATCATCGTTGCTGTATTGGTGCTTTGGAACTTTCTGGACACCATCCGCAACGGCAATATCGATGACATCAATTACTCTGAATTCACTGCATTGGTGAAGAATGACCAGATCAGAAGTTATCCTACTGCTCCTGTCACCTTCAGTGGAAACGGTAACCAGATCGAGGGCAAATACCTGGACACGGCGAGCAAGGCGGAGCGTAAGTTTCGCGTAATCATTCCCAAGGGTTCGCAGGAAACGATTGCCAACACGCTGAATGAGAACGGCGTCATCGTTAAGGTGAAGGATGATGAACAGGGTTCGTTGATTTACGTCCTTCTGACCTCCTGGTTCCCCATAATCCTTTTCGTCGGCTTCTGGATCTTTCTGATGCGACAGATGCAGAGTGGTGGAAACAAGGCCCTTTCTTTTGGGAAAAGCCGAGCCAGACTTTCCAGCAGCCAGCAAAAAAAGGTCACCTTCGCAGATGTGGCGGGGGTGGAGGAGGCGAAAGAGGAACTGGCGGAAATCGTTGAATTTTTGAGGGAGCCGCAGAAATTTCAAAAACTGGGTGGGCATATTCCCAAAGGAGTACTTTTAATGGGTCCACCGGGCACGGGCAAAACGTTGTTGGCCCGCGCCATTGCCGGTGAAGCGAGTGTTCCCTTCTTTAGCATCAGTGGTTCCGACTTTGTGGAGATGTTTGTCGGGGTTGGAGCCAGTCGCGTGCGGGATCTTTTCGAGCAGGGAAAGAAGAATGCTCCCTGTATTGTCTTCATCGATGAGATCGATGCTGTTGGCAGACACCGTGGTGCCGGTCTGGGTGGGGGACATGACGAACGCGAACAGACCCTGAATCAGTTGCTGGTTGAAATGGATGGCTTTGAGTCAAACGAGGGTGTCATCCTGCTCTCGGCCACCAACCGTCCCGATGTTCTGGATCCGGCTCTTTTGCGTCCCGGTCGTTTCGATCGTCAGGTGGTGGTGACACTGCCCGATATCAGAGGACGGGAAGGCATTCTGAAGGTCCACTGCAGGCGCATTCCTCTGGGTGAAGATGTGGATCTCTCGATCTTGGCTCGGGGAACTCCGGGATTTTCGGGAGCTCAGTTGGCTAACATGGTGAACGAGGCTGCCCTGAACGCCGCCCGCTACAACCACAAAGCCGTGAGCATGGATGAGTTCGAGGAAGCCAAAGACAAGGTCTTGATGGGCAAGGAGCGCAAATCCATGATCATGAGCGACGAGGAGAAGCGAAATACCGCCTTTCATGAGGCGGGTCATGCCCTGGTGGCCTACGTGCTTCCCCATGCAGATCCTTTGCACAAGGTGACAATCATCCCCCGGGGTCGGGCCCTCGGTGTGACCATGCAGTTGCCTGAGGAGGACAGATACAACTACACCAAAGAATATATGGAATCCTCCATTACCATTCTCATGGCCGGGAGGCTGGCGGAAGAACTGTTCCTTGGAAGTTGCACCACAGGGGCGGCTAACGATCTGGAACGGGCGACTGAGCAAGCACGAAAGATGGTCTGTGAATGGGGAATGAGCGAAGAGATGGGTCCGTTGACCTTTGGTAAACAAGAAGAACAGATCTTCCTCGGCAGAGAGATTTCACAACGACACGACTATAGCGAAAACACTGCAATGCAAATCGACGCTGAGGTCAAAAAAATCGTTCTTCATAGCTACCAGCAGGCCAAGAATATTTTGCAGGAACATACAGAAGCCCTCACCCGTTTGGCTGAGACTCTTTTGGAATACGAGACCCTGGATTTTGACGACATCAAGGCCGTCATCAAAGGTGAAAAAATCAGCAAGGACATCAAGCCGGAGAGTCCCGACACACCGGCGCCTGAGGAAAAGGACAAAGATGAGGAGAAGCCGTCGCTGCCTTCTCTGATCAATCCGAAGGAACGTCCGGCCCCGGCCTAAACTGCCCAGCAGCTAGTCGTGTCCAATGGCGCTGGGGACAAACATAATCTCATTTACGCAGAGATTGTCGTTTGCACTCTTGTAGCCGTGCGTCCTGCGCACTGAGGATCGGGGCCAATGCGTTCTTCTTATATTTTTCGTGCCCGGGAGAAAACAGTAGAGCTCGGGGAAAGGACCCGCCTGATGGGAGTGGTCAATGTCACTCCCGATTCCTTCTTCGACGGTGGTCGTTTTTTGGAACGATCTCAGGCAATTGAACACAGTCTGAGCTTGGTCGAAGCTGGTGCCGACATACTAGATCTGGGAGCGGACTCCTCGCGTCCCGGAGCGGAACCGGTGCCGGTCGGGGAAGAGCTGGATCGCCTGCTGCCTGTTTTGCAGGAAGTGCGCAAACAGGTTTGTGTCCCCATTTCAGTGGACACCTCGAAACCGGCGGTAGCGCGAGAGGCACTCAAGGAAGGTGCCGATATCGTCAATGATATTACCGCCTTCCGCTGCGATCCCGAGATGCCTAGAATCGTGAGTGAGTGGGATGCCGGGGTGGTCTTGACCCACATGCGGGGGACTCCAAAAACCATGCAAGAGCGCCCGTTCAGTGAAAATATACTGGAAGAAATTCAAACCGATCTGCAAGTGGCAATTTCAAAGGCTTGTCAGAATGGGATTGCCAGGGAACGGATAATCATCGATCCCGGTATTGGTTTCGGCAAGAACCTTGAAGACAACTGTCGAATCTTGAATCGGCTGTCCTTTCTGGAGGGTTTTCGGTTGCCGATCCTGATTGGCACTTCTCGCAAGAGTTTCCTTGGTAAAATGTTACATCAACCGGCTGCAGAACGAATCTGGGGAACCGCGGCCTCGGTGGTGGTCGCGATCCTGCGGGGTGTTCACATTGTGCGGGTGCACGATGTGGTGGAAATGAACCAGGTGGCTCAAGTGACAGACGTCATTCTTGCTGAGAGTCTTTTGAAGTGATGGACTGGCTCAGAGATCTTATTGACATTCTGGTGATCGCCTTCATCATCTACCATGCGCTGTTGTTAGTGAAAGGGACTCGGGGATGGCAAATGACCCTCGGGATAACCTCTCTGTTTTTGTTCTACTATCTGATCCGTTATTTGGAACTGAGAACGGTCGAATGGCTGTTAGCCAATTTTTTCACTTATTTCATCTTCGCCCTTATTGTGATCTTTCAGTCAGAGATACGCAGGGGTTTGGCAAGCCTAGGTGGTGGAGGGTTTTTCTATCGGTTCACCAGCAGGTAATCTCGGGAGCGGTTCGACGAAATCGTGTTGGCGGCTACCACCCTATCCAGTCAGGGAATTGGGGCGCTGATCGTTGTGGAGAGAGATATTGGGCTCAAAACCTACATTGAACGCGGCATCAAGCTGGACGCCTATCTGACCTATGATCTGCTGGTCACTATATTCAACCCCAAGAGTCCCTTGCACGACGGAGCCGTAGTCGTGCAGGGAACCCATGTGGCGGCTGCCGCCTGCTTTTTGCCGCTGACTCTGGATCCTTATCTAAGCAAAGAGCTGGGTACTCGACATCGAGCGGCCATCGGAATCACCGAAGAGACCGATGCGGTGGCCGTTGTGGTTTCCGAGGAGACCGGTAAGATTTCAGCGGTCGTTGAGCGT
Organism: Acidobacteriota bacterium; assembly: GCA_030624355.1. Lineage (GTDB taxonomy): Bacteria > Acidobacteriota > UBA6911 > RPQK01 > JADFOI01 > JAUXKG01. The sequence continues at coordinate 6,654 of JAUXKG010000008.1, read as the reverse complement.
GAAATTACCAGAGGTCTGGACGGTCCCCGGTTGCTCAGAATTCTGCAGAAGACGTTCAAGTCCCCCTCGGTACGGTCGTCCGATCAGGCCGAGGAACGGAAAGAAGCCGAGCGGCAGCAAGAAGCCACATGAGTGTCCTTCGTGAGTTTTTCCTCAACAACATCGGCCTGAAGGCTATTTCTCTGCTGCTTGCTTTCCTCCTGTGGGTTCAGGTCGCCAGCCAGGAGCGGGTGCAGCGCACGGTAACTCTTCCAGTGGAATTGGTTAACATGCCGCCGCAATTGGAGATTTCCAACGACTATGTCAAGACGGTGGAGGCTGAAATTCGATCCGGACGTGGTAGTTCCAGTCTGGATGAAAGGGAGTTGGCAGTGGTCATTGATCTAACCAGCAGCAGCCCGGGAACGGAGGTGATTCCGCTTACCGACCAGAATCCACAGGGCTTTCTTGCACGAGCACTGGGTCAAATTCAGCTTATTGGAATCTTTCCAACAGAATCCACAATTACTACTACTGTTCGGAACAAACCTCCTGGCGCAGAGATTCTTCGAATCACTCCGGACAGAATCAGGCTGCAGCTGGAGCGCACTCTGAGAAAGATAGTGCGGGTCACTCCGGAGCTGCTGGGTGAGCCCGCCAAGGGATTCGAGGTCTCCGGGGTGGAAGTGACTCCCAGCGAAGTCGTGCTCAGTGGGCCCGAATCGACTGTCCAGACTGTATCTGAGGCCAAAACCGACCCGATCAACGTCGAAGGGCTTTCCTCTCCCTTGAGTCTGAACCTCTACCTTGACTTGGAGGATGCCCGGCTGCGCATCGAGAACATTTCCTCGGTGCAGGTTGAGGTAACGATTGAGGAAAAGAGACGAGAGGTGCGTATCAGAGGAGTAGCGGTGGTGAAGGTTCCGGGGGATTCGGAAGCTTCCCTGATGACGGGCAAGGTTCAGGTGGTGGGAACAGTTCCGATTTCCTTCAAGGGCAGTATCGGTGTTGAGGACCTTGAGGCCCGAGTGAATGTGGAAGGGCTGCAGCCCCAGACGGAACCCCATGAAATCGTGCCGGAGATTGAGTTGTCGGAGGAGTATGTGGGGAGTTTCCGTGTTCAATCCGTTGATCCCGAGCGTGTTCAAGTGAGGGTCCGCTGAGATGGGTGAACTCTTCGGGACCGATGGTGTTCGAGGAACGGCTGGAGAGTACCCTCTGGACCATGGAACGGTCTACAAACTGGGTGTGGCTCTGACCCAATCCGGCAGACGCAGAATAGTTATTGGCAGGGACACCCGTGCCAGTGGTGTCTGGATTGAGAAGGTTTTGGAGGAAGCCATCTCTGCTCACGGTGGTCAGGTCACCCTGGCTCATGTGATCACGACTCCTGCAGTGGCCTTTTTTTCCCAATCTGATGAATTCGATGCGGGTGTCATGATTTCCGCCTCACACAATGCGCATCAGGATAACGGAATCAAAATATTTTCCGACCAGGGAAGTAAGTTGAGCGATGAAGAGGAGCAGCAAATCGAACGGGCTGTTGTGCAGGATGAGGGTGAGCATCCGCATCTCGACATAAACGGGATGAACCTGGAGCAAGTGACTGCCTCCCATCCTGAATGGATCGCTCGTTATGTTGACTTTTTGCGAAAGGGTTGTTCGACTGAAACTCTGAAGCCTTTGAAGATTGTCCTGGATTGTGCCCACGGTGCAGCTTTCCGCATTGCTCCGATGCTGTTCCAGGAACTGGGAGTTGAGGTCGTCACCATCAACGCTGAACCCAATGGAAACAATATCAATTGCGATTGTGGATCTCTTCATCCTGAGCAGATGATGGAAACCGTTCTCGATTCACGGGCATCATTTGGTGTGGCCTTTGACGGGGACTCTGATCGGGCCATATTCTGCGACGAAAAAGGCAACCTCCTGGATGGAGATCATATTTTGTTCATTCTGTCTCGTTATTTGCGTGATAAAGGTCAGATGGAATCCGGATGCGTGGTGACGACGGTGATGGCCAACGCCGGATTGGAGGTAGCCCTGGAACCAGAAAATATGCGGCTGGTGCGCACCAGGGTCGGGGATCGATATGTGGCGGAAGAAATGTTGCGCGGCTCCCACGACCTGGGAGGAGAGCCGTCGGGCCACATTATTGTCAGATCACACTCTCTGGCCGGCGATGGCATATTCAGTGCACTGAAGATAGCCCAGATCGTGACGGAAACGGGGGGATCTCTAATGGAACTGACAGTGGGGTTGGAAAAACTTCCACAGGTTCTTGTCAACGTACCGATCCGCGAAAAAAGAGATTTTTCTCAGATTTCGGAGATTCAGAGCAAAATTCAGCAGGCTGAAGAGGCTTTGCAGGGAAGAGGACGGATCTTCATCCGGTATTCAGGGACGGAACCGTTGGTACGTATTATGCTAGAAGGGGAGAGTCGGTCTGTCATTGAAAAACACACGGGGTCGATTGCCGCCGCGTTCAAGAGAGCCTTGGGAGAGACCGAAGTTGGATCGGAAGTGTTGGATTCCGGAATATGAAATGTCGAGTACAGGCTTTATCCCGAATTATGCATAAGTGAACACCTTTGCCTAATCCGGGCTTTAGTTCGAGCGGAGAATTCTTGAACATCATTTTGAACAGAGAGTTGAAAGAGGGATGACAGTGTCCTCACACGAGAGGATCCAGCCCCGCCAGGAGCTGAAAGCAATACTGGATCGGGCCAAAGCGCAGGGGAAAAAGATTGTTTTTACAAACGGATGCTTTGATCTGATTCATCTCGGGCATGTCCGCCTTCTGGAGAAGGCGAGATCGCTCGGGGATGTGCTGGTGGTAGGGCTCAACAGCGATTCCTCGGTGACAAAGCTCAAAGGAAAAGGCCGTCCCGTGGTACCAGAAGTCGAGCGGGCTGAGATTGTAAGTGCCTTAAGTTGTGTGGACTTCGTAACCAGTTTTGAGGAAGAAACTCCGCAAAAGATCATTCAAGAACTGGCACCTGATGTCTTGGTCAAAGGCGGAGACTGGCCGGTTGGGCAGATTGTTGGCCGGCAAGTTGTGGAATTGAATGATGGAGAGGTCGTTTCGATAGATCTTGAAAAAGGATTCTCTACATCTGGAATCATCGAACGCATCAGAAGAGCATCAAGAGCGGAACTTTCCGAAAAGTAGTTCCGAGGCCTTCTCGCGACTTGCTCGGCAAGCCGAAGAAGCCGGTGTTCTCGACGGGCTTCACGAGGCGGATTCCACTTTTGTGTTCTCCGGACTCTTTCGTACCTCACCCTGTCCCTACCTATGGTTGTGTCGAGACAACCGTCAAGCCGAACGGATCGCCGAAAATCTGAGATTCTTTTTACCGCAGCAGGAGAAGGATCAGGTTGTGCTGCTACCCGCATCGGAAGCCGATCCTTATCGGGGACTTTCATGTCATCCGGAGATCGCCGTCAGGAGAGCAGTTGGCCTGTGGAAGCTGTTGAGAGGACATCGAGGATTTACTGTGACGACGATGGCATGTCTGGCCGGCCGTATGCCGTCACCGGTTGAGTTCCTCAACAACTGTCTTCAATTGGAAGTAGGAAGCTTCTTGCCCGTGGCACACCTGGTAAGAAGACTCCTGGAGAGCGGTTATGTCCGTGAGGACCCAGTCAGTGAAGTCGGGGAGTTTTCCAACCGCGGAGGCATCGTCGACGTTTGTTCGCCGGCACACGAGAATCCAGTTCGAATCGAGTTTTTCGGAGATGAAATTGATTCGATTCGTGAGTTCAACCTGAGCACGCAGCGTTCCGTTGCCCTCCTTCCTTCGTGTGAGGTGGTCCCCATGCGCGAAATGATCGTTAACGATCATGACATCGCGCGTTGGCAGGAACGAGCTCCTGAGCACTGGAACCAGGTTCGATTTGCAGAGGCCCTGACGGAAAAGCTCCAGTTCACTGAGAACGGTGAGCTCTTCAACGGGTTCGAATATGTCTTCCCATTGGTTATGGACAATGGACATTCCCTACTGGAGTTTTTCCCCGAGAGTCGTGATGTGAGACTGGTGGTAAGTGGAGCTGATGAGCTTCTGGAAGAAATGAGTGGAATACAGGGCGAGCAGCAGGCAAGTTTCGAAGAGCAGCATGCCGCCGGTGAGCTGGGTTTGCCTCCCAAGCAACTGTTCTTTGACAGGGAGTGGATCCTGGGTCGGTTGCGGGAACGCAGAGTGTTCTACCTTGAGGAGCTGTCGCAGCAGGCTCACTCCGTTGAGCGCTTTGAATTTCAGGCGGAGCGCAAGTATCAGGGGCGAATTCAGGATATCTTGAAGGACCTGAGAAGCTGGGGACAGGCGCGAGAGCGTGTCATGTTCGTCATGAGATCACCAGGGATGGCCGAGCGTCTGGAAGACATATTCAAGGAATACCAGGTCTTGGCCCATTTGTCCGACAGAGGCTTCGAAGATGCTTTTTCCCATCTTCTGACCATCACCCACGGAAGACTTTCCCGGGGTTTTTACTCCCCCCGCCTGGGATTTCACCTTCTGACTCAGGATGATGTTTTCCAGAAGAGCCAGCCCAGACCGGCTCCTGACAAACCCCTCCGCCGCAAAGGTAAAGCCGTTTTTTTCAGTGACTTAATGGATCTCAAAGAGGGCGACTACGTGGTTCATATGAATCATGGAATCGGTGTTTTCGGAGGTCTGAAGAGAATCGATATTGAAGGTCAGGTGAACGAATTTGTTGTTCTGCAATATCGCGGGGATGCCAAGCTCTATATGCCGGTGGATGATGTTGACCAGCTCCAAAAGTACAGTGGGGCGGGCGAAACTCGGCCTCAGATTGATCGTCTGGGAGGAGTTTCATGGGAGAGGACCAAGAGCCGCATCAAAAAGTCGATGCGCCGTCTGGCCGAAGATCTGCTCAAGCTCTATGCCCGTCGTGAGATGGCAAAAGGCCATGTCTTCTCAGGAGACGATTTCTTGACCCGGGAATTTGAGGAAGCGTTCGAATACGAGGAGACCCCCGATCAGTTGGCGGCCATCAAGGACGTCAAGTCCGACATGGAGTCAGAGCGCCCCATGGACCGGTTGATTTGTGGCGATGTCGGGTACGGGAAAACAGAGGTGGCCATGCGAGCGGCCTTCAAAGCAGTGGCTGACAGCAAGCAAGTGGCGCTGCTGTGCCCAACGACGGTTCTGGCGATTCAGCACCTGAGGACCTTTAGAGAGCGTTTCCAGGGCTTTCCGGTCAAAATTGAAATGCTCAGCCGTCTACAAAGCCGACAGGAACAAAAGAACATTCTACAGCGGACATCTACGGGATCCGTGGATGTGCTGGTGGGCACTCATCGACTTTTGTCCAAGGATGTTCAGTTTCAAGATCTAGGTTTGGTTGTGTTTGATGAAGAGCAGCGTTTTGGGGTCACACAAAAGGAAAAACTCAAACGCCTCAGAGCTGAAGTGGATGTATTGTCGCTGTCCGCAACGCCAATACCTCGGACACTGAATATGTCTCTGACTGGTCTTCGGGATCTATCTATCATCGAAACTCCCCCCAAGGACCGCTTGGCCATTCAGACGGTGGTCGTAAAGTTCAATAGAAAGCTTATTCAAAGCGCCATCGATCTAGAATTGAAGCGCCAGGGTCAGATTCTATTTCTCCACAATTCCATCGAGACCATTCACTCTATTGTCCGGATGCTACAGCAAATTGTCCCCGAGGCACGGGTGACCTTTGCCCATGGACAGATGAGAGAAAGGGAACTGGAACGGGTCATGCTGGACTTTTTGGACTACCGGCAAGACATCCTGGTTTCAACGACCATAGTGGAGAACGGCCTGGACATTCCTCGGGCCAACACCTTGATTGTGAATCGATCCGATCGCTTCGGATTGGCGCAGCTGTACCAGTTGCGGGGCCGGGTGGGTCGTTCAAACCGGCGTGCCTACGCGTACTTGCTGATTCCGTCCGAGGAGAACTTGAGTCACCACGCTCGCAAGCGCCTCACTGCCATAAAAGACTTTAGCGACCTGGGTTCCGGTTTCCGGCTGGCTGCGCTCGATCTGGAGATTCGAGGTGCAGGTAATCTGCTCGGTCCCGAGCAGCACGGGCAAATCAGTGCGGTCGGGTTCGAGATTTATATGAAGCTTCTGGAGCAGACGATCCAGGAACTCAAAGGAGAACCCATCCCGGACGAAATACAGACCAGCATTGATTTGCGCCTGGACATTCAGGTGCCAGAGCACTATATCGAGGATCCAAGCTTGCGTCTGTGGCTGTATAAACGCGTTTCCTCGGCGCCTGACTTATCTGCACTGAACAGTGTCAAGGAAGAGATTGTCGATCGGTTCGGGAAATATCCGAGTTCGGTTTTCAACCTGTTGGAGTACGCACGGCTTCGTTTGCGCAGCCAGGAATTGAAAATTCTTTCTTTGGAACGAAAAGGCACAAAGGTTTGTTTGAAATTTAGAGAAGATACTCCGGTTTCCCGGGATCATATTATTGACTTGGTGCACCAGAGTGAGGATCATCTCTCCCTGACTCCAGAGGGTATCCTGTCAGCCGAAATGTCTTTCGTGGATGGACCTGCAGTTTTTGAAAATATGCATGGGCTGCTGGATAAAATTGCGGTGTTGGAATGAATGCAAGGTTGTTCAACGGCTTTATCTTTCTTTGGCTTGCTGCAACGACTGCAGGATGCGG
>JAUXKG010000254.1 GCA_030624355.1 Acidobacteriota bacterium | reverse complement strand
TACTTTTTCTAGTAGCCCGGATTACGCATAGGTTGTCGTGACGAAGAGTTGCAGGCGCCGCGATGACAAGGCGTGCAACGAAGGGCCCCGCAGGCGTACTCGTGCAGTACGCCGAGGAGCCCAAGGCAGCACAACGCCGTCAGCGTGGATGACTGCAGCTCTGCAGTAGACCACCTAGGCGTAGTCCGGGCTAAATGAGTTGTGAGTCGGTGAGGACTTCGACCAGCGAAGGTCCTTCATGGTCGATGGCTTCCCTCAGCGCATCATCCAGTGCAGAGGCATCGCTGACCTGAATTCCCAATCCACCGCAGTTTTTGGCAAATTCCGAAAAGTCAGGATTGTGCAGCGAGGTCTGCCAGACTTTCCAGTGGCCGGCCACTTGTTCTTTGGAAATCTTACCGATCTCGTTGTTATTCAGCAGGACATGGGTGATGTTCATGCCGTACTTCACGGCGGTGGTAAATTCCGCAAGATACTGTCCGAAACCACCATCACCACTGACTGACAGGATGGGCCTGTCAGGTGCAGCCGCCCAGGCGCCCATGGCGGCCGGAAAGGCAAAGCCGATCGAACCCAGATAGCCCGACATCAAAACTGTTTGGTTCTTGCATTCGAAATAGCGGCCAAAAGAGTAAGTATTATTCCCTACGTCGACTGCAATGACCGCGTTGTCCGGGGCCTGACGGGTCAGAGCGGCAAAAAGACGGGCCGAGTTGATGCCCTGGCCCCGATCATCTTCTTCCCGACGAGCCTTTTCTTTTCTCCACAGGCTCCAACGTTCTGCAATATCGGTACGTTGATCTATGGGGGCAGTTTGATCAGTCAGCCGGTCACAGAGCATCTGTGCGGAGATCGCGATCTCACCCCAAACCGGAACGGCCACGGGATGAAACTTGCCCAGCGCCATGCGATCAAAGTCGACCTGAATGATGGTTTTCTTTTCTTCGATGCCGGTGTGGTCAGAAAACGAAGCGCCAAACACCAGGAGCAGATCGGCTTCATTCATGCACCAGCTGGCCACCGGGGTTCCACTGCGGCCCAGCACTCCGGCAGCCAGGGGGTGGTCATCTGATATGAGCCCTTTTGCCTTGAAGGTGGTAAGTATGGGAGCGTTTAGCTTCTCGGCCAGATGGATGACGCCGTCCATTCCTTGGCGGGCCCCGTAGCCCGCGATCAGCACTGGACGCTTGGCGTCTGTGATCAAGCTGGCAGCCTGCTGAATCGACTCTTCAGGTGGAGTGATGTCCACCGGAGCGATGCGGCCCTGCGGCCTTCCTGCTTCAGCGTCCGGAGGGACCGGCAGAACCTGCACCTCATCGGGGAAAATCAGATGAGCTACGTCACGCTTGACCAGGGCATGCTTGAGGGCCAGAGACATCAGTTCGCCGTGATTGCTTCCCTGAAGGACGGTCTGGCTCCAGGCAGAAACGGCCTGAAAAGCGCTGGCCAGATCCACCTCCTGAAAAGCACCGGGACCCAGCACCTGGGTGTTGACCTGGCCGGTCAAAGCGATGACGGGAACCCGGTCCATTTTCGCATCCCACAAACCGGTCAGCAGATTGGTGGCTCCGGGACCGGCTATGGACAGGCAGGCAGCCGGCTTTCCACTCACCTTGGCGAAACCGGAGCAGGCAAAGGAGGCCGCTCCTTCGTGGCGAATGCCCAGGTAGGTCAGGTTCCCCTTTTCTTCCTGGATCCGAAGGGCATCGGCCAGACCCAGGTTGGAGTGGCCCACCATGCCGAAAACATGGCTAACACCCCAATTAATCAGGGTCTCCACCATCAGATCGGAGACGGTGGTCACGTGAAGGGGGACCTCCTTCACGCCCACATAGACTCCGTCATCGCGAATCTCGATCGGATAGGTGGTCACACTGGCCTGGGGATCGGTTTTAGAAACACCTGTCAGGGGATCAAAATCCCAGCCGTGCCATGGGCAGCGCAGACAGTCATTCTCAATCGAGCCTTCACCCAGCGGCCCCCCTTGGTGGGCGCAGCGGTTGTCCAGGGCACCGTATTCGCCGTTCACGTGAGTCAAAGCGATAGTCTGGCTTCCGGCTGTCACCACCTTGACTCGACCCTCAGGCAGGTCCTCCAGCCCTGCCACCTTGTGCCAGATCAACTCCTTTTCACCATCTTGAGAAGTGTCAGCTTTGGGGATCGTATTCTTTTCATCATCTCGAAACTTGACGTACCAATGTGAGCCGTCACAAAAAGGCTTGTTTTTGGACCAGCCGCAGCGACAAAGGGTGTAGTGCTCCTTTGAAGCCTCTTCTCCCCAGGTCGCATTGAGTAGTTCGACTCGACCGGTAACATGGTAAGGACCGTCCTTGGAGACCTGGATAGCGGGCTCTCGATCCTGACCTCGGTGCTCGAAGCCTGCAACCGAATAACTGAGAGCGCCCGAAGGACATTTTTCAATAATGTTGGTGATCTTTGCAGGATCGTCACCATCGGCGTCAATCCAAGGCTCCACCCCCGTTCGCCAGACTGAAGGCAGTCTGCTGGTACAGACTCCAGCGTGTGAACAGATTCCTCGATTGTCATGAATGACAATCTCCTTGCCCACGTAATTCTCTCTGTGATTCGACTCCCCGTCCGACAGTGTTTCACTGAAAAAGCCAAATTTGGCGTGGGTGCCATCACAGAACGGCTTGTTGTCGGAGGATCCGCAGCGACACAAGGCCGTGACTGTTTTGGTGGGGATCTCATCTCCTCTCGAGTTGGTGAGGTTTTCCAACTCCTTGACCAGGTACGGTCCGTTCTCCGTGCACTCGATGCTGGGTCTCTTTCTATCCTTCTCAGTTGTCATCCCGTGATCCTTCCGTGGCCCACCAATTTAAGAGACTGCTGGTCCTGGTGGATATTGTGTACGATCAGGAGCCCAAGCTAAACCTTGGAGGAATGAAAGGCAATGGCAATTTAGCTCGGGTAATGCATAATCCGGGCTAGAGAGGTTCCTGAAATCGTCTCATGAAGCGCCGATCGATCCAGTCCTTGAGCTTCATGACCCACCGTCCTTCCACCGATCGTCCCCATTTTGTTCCCAGGGCCTTCCCGTCGCCCAGATTGAGCAGGGCGAGAAAGTTGTCCTGCGGCCGGTAAATGCGCAGCGGTCTCCCCACGATCAAGGCTCGGATATTGTGGGTGATGAAAGGGCCTTGTCGGACCGCGTAGACGCCCGCCTTGGGGGTTTGTGGATGATCGATCAGGGCGGCGCAGTCTCCTGTAGCAAACAGCTCATCGTGCTCTTCCACCTGCAGGGTGGATCGCACCCGAACAAAACCGAGGCGGTCGGTTGGGAGTCCTGACTCCTTGAAGATCGAGTGGCTGGCCGGTCCGGTGACCCATACGACAGCCTGACAGGAGATGCGCTCACCCTCTGCCAGTACCACTGCTTCGGGCTCCACGGCTGCCACCTTGCGGTTGCACTCAATCTGGATACCTCGTTCCCGGCTTCGCCGATAGACTCGACGAACCAGCGAGTCAGCATAGCCGCCAAGGATATCTGTTTGGTTTTGCAGAATCAGCATTTGAACCGAGGTGGATGTCTCCTCCTGAAGACGCTGCTGCAGCGTGAAGGCCAGTTCGATGCCCCCGGCTCCCGCTCCCACCACCACCACCCGAAAGGGAGTTGCCGGATCATGGTCGCGAGCCTTTCGAATGATCTGATCCACCTGCTCAATGAAGCGACCGATGGGGCGCGTGGTGGCACTGTACTGGCTGACTCCCGGGAGATCATGTCCCGCCAACCTGGAACCGATATCGAAGGAGGCAATATCGTAAGAGACGGACGCTCCATCCTCCAGAAGGATTTGCCGCTCTTGTGCGTCTACGCCCACCGCCTTCGAGACTACCAGGCGGGCGCCGGCCAGTCCTGCCAGTCTCCCCACATCGATCTCCAGTTCCTGCTGTCGGTACTGGCCGGCCACGAAACCAGGAACCATTCCCGAATAGACGGCGATTGGGGTATCGACCACCAGCGTGAGCCGGCTGCCGGGCGGGGACTGGGTGGCGAACTGCTCAAGGACCTGAACATGAGAATGGCCGCCGCCCACCAGTACGACTTCTCGAAGCTGACCGGCCTTCACGTCTGGGGCAGGCACCGCTTCATCTGAAAGAGATGTCTGGTCTCATGGTAGCCCATATAGAGTACGAGCTCATAGAGCGTCATGGGGCCCAGTCTGGGATGCTGCCACCAAAAATCGCCCAGCTCGACTGCTCTCAAGCTGGCCAGCTGGGATTGTGTCTCCTCACGGAGTCCACTCAGCTGGGCGATGAGTTGTGCAATCTCCAGTCCTTCTGAGGGCCACACGAACTCCGGCGCTTTGCCTTTGCCGACCTTGTCGGCGTCAACCGCGTCCTCCAGCTTGAAAGCGCGCCCGGCCAGCACCTCATCTGTCTTGAATGGTCCCTTCTGGCCCTCGGCGCTGATTCTGAGGATCCGCTCGCGAAAGCGAATTTCCACCAGGACCAGGTGATGCGCAATTTCACCGATGGACCACTGGTCGGCATCGGGTCGGCGTTGAGAGTCACTCTGTGACACGATTTCGAGGAATTGAATCACGCTCTGCCTGGCTGCATCGGCGATCTCGAAGGCTTCCTCGAAGCGTTGTTCAGGTGTTTTGGTCTGTCCCATCGTTGTTCTCCTATTCAAACTTACCGTTGCGGCCAAAGGCCTCAAGGCTCGAGAATTCCGGCAGCCTGCTCGGCGGCCAGGAAACCAAATGTAGCACATGCCATCAGCGAATAACCGGC
>JAUXKG010000157.1 GCA_030624355.1 Acidobacteriota bacterium | reverse complement strand
GATCGGCGGGCCGCACTGGTGAGCTCGTGAATCGGCCCGGCTCCTTCGGAGTCAAAGTGGGCAAACATGTCCCAATGCAAAATGTCCAGGACTGTCGGGCCTAGAATCAGACCGATGGCGATTTCCCCAAGCACGGCAGGCTGACCAAACCGAACGCTCAGCGCACCCGCCAGCTTGGCGCAGACAATGACTCCGGCTAGAAGAATCAGAATTTGGAGCAGATGTTCCATGCCGTCTTCAGCTGCCGGTCAGGTTGAATTCCACTTTCTCTTGAGGCTCAATTTTTTCGATCTGCCTTCGCTTCCACGTTTCCTGGATCATTTGCTCCACATCCAGTCCATCCTCGATCCGTCGAATCACCTCCACTCTGGCTCGAGTTTCGGGATGACGAGGAACAAAGAGCGAGCAGCAGTCTACGTCCGGCAAGATGGATATCTCAAAGGTCCCAATACTGCGTGCCGTATCGATGATCTCTTCCTTGTCCGCTCCAATCAAGGGTCGCAGAATGGGAAGCCGCGCGGCATCTGAAGTTACCCTCAGATTCTCCAGCGTCTGAGAAGAGACCTGACCAATGCTGTCCCCCGTCACCAGCGCCTGGGCTCTTTCCCGTCGAGCCACCAAGTCGGCCAATCTCACCATCATGCGGCGGTACAGAATTACGCGGGTGGCAACCGGGGTAAAGGCCACGATCTGCCTTTGCAAATCGGAAAATGGGATCATGTAGATCTTGGACCGGTACTGATACTGATTGAGAATCGAGACCAACCGGCGCACCTTTTCCAGCGACTCCGGTGTGGTGTCGGGAAGGCTGTGAAAATGAACGAAAATAGCCCTGCAACCACGTTTCAGGACCTTGTAAGCGGCCACCGGAGAGTCGATTCCCCCGGAAATCAAGACGACCACCTTGCCCGATGACGAGACCGGCAAACCCCCTGGCCCTCGCAATCTCTCGAAGTACAGGAAGACTTCCTGGTCAACGACGTCGACATAGCAAGTCAGATCCGGATGTTTCAAACGGACCGATTTACCCGATTTTTCCCTGATGACATCTCCCAGCTGTGCATTGATCTGTGGCGAGAGTAACGGGAAGTTTTTGTTGGCACGTCGTGCGTGGATTTTGAAGGTCTCGAATTTCCTTTCTCGGACCAGCTTCCAAAGATCCTGGGTCAACTGTTCCATGTCCTGACTCGACACCCAGGCGGGACAACAGTAGATCAATCCAACCACCTTCTGCAGGCGGGCGCCAATCTCTTCGACCGGAGATTCGGGTAGCAACTCAACTACCAGTCGTCCCGAAGTCCGCCGAAGGGCACAATAGGGGACCCCCTGAAGGGCCTTTTGGGTGTTCCTCCACAGTATCTTCTCAAAGAAACTGCGATTCCCCTTCTTCAGAAGAATTTCGTGGTAGTAACAGACGAAACAGCGCACCATTGGGGTCATTATACCCAACACCTTCGAAGTGCGAAGGGCGAATCCGCGCTGCCTAGCCGATCTTCTGGACCACCATGGTGACCTCTCTGTCGTCCCCCTTTACCTTGTAGTAAACGTGGACGATATCTCCAGCGCCAAAATCGCTTCCTTTGATGGAGCTGGGGGCCATGATGAACACCTGGCTTCCTCCCTTGCTCTGAATCACGAGCTTGTCCAGGGAAATCGACTCGACCTCTCCGTACATATCGAGGATTTGTTCTTCAACCGGCTTTTCCTTGCTCCAGAGCTTCCAGATACAGCTGGGTTGGCAGGTCAGCAGGAGCAGAAGAAAGATGAATGAACGTCGCATTGGTAGATTCTACCGGACCAGAGTCAGTGAACAAAATCGAGGGGAGCCCGGCACTTGGTTGACACTAAGCGCCGGCAGCTTCAATTTGCCTCAACAGATTTCTCACCCGACGCTCGATCTGATAGCGAATCACCCGAAAAGCCCCGATCACCTCGGAGGGTTCTCCCGCTATCCTGGCAGGATCGCCCAGCGGCCAATGCTCACTTTCGACGTGGGAGAGCAGAAGGGGACACGAGTCCCGGGCGTCACCGCAAAGGGTGACTATATAGTTGAACGTCTCCAGGTCCTTGCCGTCCAGCAGATCGGAACTCTGATGCGAGATATCAATTCCCACCTCGTTCATCGCCCACACCGCATTCGGATTCACGCCCACCGGCTGAGTTCCGGCACTGTCCACTTCGATCGAATCCCCTGCGTAGTAGCGGGCAAACCCTTCAGCCATCTGGCTGCGGGCGGAATTTCCGGTACAGATAAAGAGTAGCCTGACTTTGCTGGTCATTCTGGTACCGATCAAAGTTTAACCTACTGAGCCAAGGCCTGTCGAAAACACCCTAACACCCTAACCATTGACCATTGTCGAGTGTCGAGTGTCGAGTGATTGGTCTGACAACTACCCCCCTCTGATTCCGTGCCAAACCGTGTCTGTGAATCCGTGTCTGCTGGCCGGATCAGGGCTGGCCTGAAACCCCCTTTGCATTTTCTCCTGTTATTGCTACATTAGTTGAATTCCTGACTGGGGGAGCAGAATCAACCGTGACGGACGGTTCGAGATAATGCGCAATTCATCATAACTTGAGCGCTAGGGAGCTGAAAATGGACATAGAAAACCTGGATGTGTCGGGAGCGACGATCAAGCCTTCAAAAATCTATCGAAACCTGGCCCCAGCCGAGCTGGTCGAGCACACCCTTAAAAAGGATGAAGGGGCGCTGACACGCTCGGGTGCCTTGCGAGTCAGCACCGGCAAACATACCGGAAGATCCCCGAAAGACAAATTTCTAAGTGAGGATCCTGACTATTCGGAACAAATCTGGTGGGGAGAAGTCAATCAGCCCATCAAGCCGGAAATCTTTGAAGGGCTGCTGGCGAAGGTCACCACTTACTTGAACGACAAGGAGCTGTACGTCTTTGACGGCTTCGCCGGAGCCGACCCGCAGTATCGGCTGTCTCTTCGCGTGATCAACGAGGTGGCCTGGCACAATCTATTCGCCCACCAACTTTTCCTGCGCCCTTCCCCACAGGAGCTCAAGGACCACCAAGCTGAGTTCACCGTGATCTCAGCGCCCAATTTCAAGGCCAATCCGGAAGAGGACGGAACCCGCTCGGAAGCTTTTGTTCTTCTGAGCTTTGCTCGGAAACTGGTGATCATCGGAGGAACCAACTATGCGGGTGAAGTCAAGAAATCGATCTTTACCGTGATGAACTACTTGATGCCCGAGAGGAACGTGCTTCCCATGCATTGCTCGGCCAATATTGGCTCCGATGGTAAGGTGGCCCTGTTCTTCGGCCTGTCGGGCACCGGAAAAACAACTCTTTCGGCGGATCCCAATCGCAGACTGATCGGCGATGACGAACACGGATGGTCCGATTCGGGGATATTCAACTTTGAGGGAGGATGCTATGCCAAGTGTATCAGCCTCTCCCGTGAGAAGGAGCCTCAAATCTGGAATGCCATCCGCTTCGGCTGCGTAGTCGAGAACGTTGTCCTGGACGAAGTAACTCGAAAGGCCGATTACAACAGTTCGGAGATCACGGAAAACACACGGGCCGGCTACCCGATCAACTTCATACCCGGGGCTGTTATTCCCGGGGTCGGAGGCCAGCCCGAAACGGTGATCTTTCTGACGGCAGACGCCTTTGGGGTGTTACCTCCTGTATCCAGACTGAGCCCGGCCCAGGCGATGTATCACTTCCTTTCTGGCTATACATCCAAACTGGCCGGAACCGAAACAGGAATCACCAAACCGCAGGCCACCTTCTCAGCCTGTTTCGGATCTCCCTTTCTCCCCCTGCCTCCCACCCGCTATGCCGACATGCTGGGTGAGAGAATCGAAAAACACAAGGCACGGGTCTACCTGGTCAATACGGGCTGGACAGGGGGAGCTTATGGGGTGGGGGAACGCATGTCACTGCCCCACACCCGTGCCATCGTCAATGCCGCTCTAAGCGGGGAATTGGAGAAGGCAGATTTTACGCCCCACCCGGTCTTCCAGATAGAAGTTCCCAAGAGTTGCCCCGATGTACCGACTGAGGTGCTGGATCCAAAGAATACTTGGGCAGACAAGGACGACTACGACAAGAATGCTCGGGAGCTGGCTCAGCGTTTCGCCAAGAACTCTGAACAGTTCTCCGAAGTCTCGAGAGAAATTCTCGAGGCAGGCCCGATGAGCTGAAACAATGGCGGCTCCTGACAAGAATACGATCTCTATTGAATGGAGACTCAATCCATGCAAGAAGCTGTAATCGTGGCTACCGGACGCAGTGCTGTGGGCAAAGCGAACAAGGGGGCTCTTCGTCACACTCGCCCGGATGATATGGCTGCCCAGGTGATTAAGGGAGTGCTCGAGAGAGCTCACCCCCTGGAGTCGGATCAGGTTGAAGATGTGATTCTAGGATGTGCGTTTCCGGAGGCTGAACAGGGAATGAACGTGGCTCGAATCGCTTCATTCAGAGCAGGGCTTCCCGACCACACCTCGGCTATGACGATCAATCGTTTCTGTTCCTCCGGTCTGCAGACTATTGCCCTGGCTACCAGCAGCATCCGGACGGGGACGAACGAGGTTGTGATTGCTGGGGGAACAGAAAGCATGAGCCTGGTCCCCATGCAGGGAGACCGCTTCTCTCCTAATCCCACACTGCTGGATGAGCGGCCTGAGGTTTACCTTTCCATGGGGCTGACGACCGAAAATCTGGCTGCTCAGCACCACATTGCCCGCGAACTGCAGGACGAATTTTCCCTGGGCAGCCACCGGAAAGCGCTACAAGCTCAGAACTGCCACCACTTTGATCGAGAGTTGATTCCTCTTCGGGTGACGGTTGACCCTGTGAACGACGGTCCCAAGCCATCTCAGGTGGTTGAGTTTAAAGTGGACGAGGGTCCCAGGGCCGAGACCTCGATGGAGGCCCTGTCTCAGCTGGAACCAGTTTTTAAAACGGACGGCACTCTCACAGCCGGCAACAGCAGCCAGCGCAGCGACGGGGCAGCGGCCTTAGTGGTCCTGTCTGAGCGCAAGGCCAGAGATCTGAGCTTGGCACCACTGGGGCGCCTGGTCTCGTTTGCCACAGCCGGGGTGGCTCCCGAGATCATGGGGATCGGACCTGTTTTCGCCATCCCAAAGGCCTTGAAGCTGGCCGGCCTGAAATTGGATGACATCGGGCTGATCGAACTCAATGAAGCCTTCGCGGCTCAGGCCCTGGCCGTCATCCAGCAAGCTGGCTTGAACGCCGATATTGTCAACGTCAACGGAGGCGCGATTGCCCTGGGACATCCTCTGGGCTGCACCGGCGCCAAGTTGACCGTCACGATTTTGGCTGAAATGGAGCGTCGCGGGATACGCTACGGATTGGTGACTATGTGCGTGGGAGGCGGTATGGGCGCAGCCGGCGTGTTTGAGTGTTATCGTGCTTAAAACTGGTGTAAGTAAGGTGCTGATCACAGGAGCCTCAGCCGGCATCGGAGAGGCTGCCGCCTATGCC
Source organism: Acidobacteriota bacterium (assembly GCA_030624355.1). Classification (GTDB taxonomy): domain Bacteria; phylum Acidobacteriota; class UBA6911; order RPQK01; family JADFOI01; genus JAUXKG01. Next base: position 882 of record JAUXKG010000157.1, on the reverse strand, counting down.
TTTTCCGACTTGAAGTGCCCGCTCTTTCTGGTGGCGCGCCGCCAGGAGAGGTTGACCCGGATCGCGGAGTCCTGCCGTCAGAAGGGCGCCCCCCAAGTCATCTGTCAGGCCCACGACTTGAGCGTTCCAGGGAAGGGAGCCACCATCGTTCAGGAGTGCCTTGAGACGCTGGGAGGTCTGGACGTTCTGATCTGCAACGCCGGATATGGAATCTATGGACCGGTGGCCAAGATTCCTCCTGATCAAATGGCCCGCCTCTGGCAAGTCAACTACCAGTCTGGCTACGAATCCATCCATGCCGCGCTTCCCCATTTTTTGGAACGAAAAGAGGGACATATCGTTCTGGTGAGCAGCGTCATCGGGAAGAAGGCTATACCTTTCTCGGCGACCTACTGTGCCACCAAATTCGCCCAGGCCGGTCTGGGAGATGCCATGTGGGGCGAGCTGAGGGAGCACGGGGTTGGCGTGAGTGTGATCTGTCCGGGCGCCACCGCCACCGAGTTTCAACGGGCGGCTCAAAAAACGGAGTGCCAGCAAAATACCAGCTGGGGAGTGGCCCAAAGTCCCGAGGTCGTGGCGCAGGCTATCGTGCGGGCCGTCCAGCACAAGAAACGCGAAATCCGCCTCACTGCCGGCGGGAAGCTTCTCTGCTTCTTGGAACGCCTCTCTCCCTCACTGACCAGCCACGCGCTGGCCTGGATCTTCAGTCGTCGGCAAAAGAACTCTCAAGCTGAGAACACCTAACCACCGGACCCCTGACCTCCTGACCGGGGGACAGCGAATCATTGTCGATTGTCGATTGTCGACTGACGTTTGACGAATGAAGAGTTACGATTGTCGAGTGTCGAGTGACGATTGACGAGTGACGAATGACGAGTGACG
>JAUXKG010000171.1 GCA_030624355.1 Acidobacteriota bacterium | reverse complement strand
GCGAAAGCTTGGAAGAGCTGCCCGACGGATTCGTACCGTCCGCGGTGTCGGTTATGAATTAATGAGCGCCGGCTAGCTCCTGACCTCCTGACCTTCTGACCGGACTCAGTCGCTGACAACTGACAGCTGACAGGGCACTACTTTGTTGATGTCCTCTCAGATGCTGTTTTCGGATGATCTCCTTACAGCATTTGAGGCCCAATAAACTATCCAATAAAATACATTACTAATGTTCTTATAACTACCTATTAATATGAAATTTTATTGTAAATTATCCTCGCCAGTTGGCGGCCTGAAAAAGTCCAGACTGAAATTTTAAACTCTGCCGATTGGAGGGCAGCATTCCCCTGTCAGTTGTCAGTTGTCCTCCAGTCAGGAACGGATAACCCATAGTTTAGGCTGGTATTGTAGGGGAGAAGAGGCCGTAGTTCGAAGAAAAAAGGGACAGTCTCATGTCATTGACCGATGGAGTGTTTTTTGATGGGGTCGGAACACTGTTTCGATTAGGCAGATCGGTCGGTGAAGTTTACGGTGACTGGGCGCATGAAATTGGATTTTCAGAGGGGAGGGATCCAGCCACACAGGCCAGAATCCAGGAGGCATTTTCCGCCCTCTTCCGAGCGAAGAAGGTGCCGATTCCAGCTCCCAACCAGTCCTTGTCAGCCAGGAAGTTGGAGCGCAGGTGGTGGAAGGAGCTGGTAGAAGAGACCTTTGATTCCGTGGGGCCCGTCCCTCGAATGGCAGAGTTCTTCGAGACCGTGTACGAAATGTTCGGAACATCCCAGGAGTGGATTTTGGAACCGGGGTGCCGGGAGGTATTAACCAGGTTGTCGGCAGCAGGCAGAAAATTGGGGGTCATTTCCAATTTTGACAGTCGTCTTCCGGATCTTCTTGAGGACCTGAAGATTGCAGAATTCTTTGACCAGGTGATCGTTCCCGGTGTTGCCGGGGCGGCCAAACCGAACCCGCTGATCTTTTCCTATGCGGTGACCAAATTAGCTTGCGATCCGGAAACGGTTTTTCATATCGGAGACAGTGTGGTGGATGATTTCCAGGGTGCTCGCCAGGCTGGCCTGGAGGCACTTCTGTACGATCCGTATGACTACTTTGCCAGTGAGGTCCCAAACAATCGGATCAAAAATTTGGCAGAGGTCCCTTCGCTTTTGCTATAGTTCCGCCCTTTGATGATGAGCAAGAAGAAAATTTGTATCGCCCACAGCCCGGACAGTGATGATGCCTTCATGTTTTACGCTCTGGCAACCGGCAAAGTGGACTCAGACGAGTTTGAATTCACTCACGAGCTGCACGATATCGAAACCCTTAATCAGGCAGCCCTGGGTGGAAGATACGAAGTAACGGCTGTCAGCATCCATGCTTACGCCTATATTCACGATCGATACGCCCTGCTCAAGAGCGGCGCCAGCATGGGTGAAGGTTACGGGCCGATCGTGGTCAGTGCTACCCGTACTTCTCCAGCCGAGTTCGCCGGTTGTACGGTGGGCATACCGGGCGAGCAGACCTCGGCTTATTTGGTACTCAGACTTTTTGAATCCGACTTGGAGTTCCGTGTCATTCCTTTTGATCAGATCATCCCGTCAGTGCAGCGCCGGGAGGTGGATGCAGGTGTGATTATTCATGAAGGACAGCTGACCTACCGGGTGGAGGGCCTGCACAAGATTGTCGATCTGGGAGAGTGGTGGACAGATACTACTGGATTGCCACTTCCTCTGGGAGGAAATGTCATTCGACGGGATCTGGGCGAGGAGAACATTCGCAGGGTTTCCGGATTGATTCAGAAGAGTATCTCCTATGCTCTCTCTCACCGTGAAGAAGCCTTGAGCTACGCTCTGGAATTTGGGCGAGGGTTAAGCCCTGAGCAGGGGGACCAGTTTGTTCGAATGTACGTCAACGACAGAACGCTGGATTACGGTGAAAAAGGGAGAAAGGCTGTGCAATTGTTTCTCGATCGTGGTTACCAGGAGGGAATGATTCCGCACCAACTCCAGGTCGACTTTGTATGAATTACTGTAGGTGGTGGGTCGCCAGGCGATTTTCTAGAAAACCTGAAGCGTCCCCACGGTTGCGAATGCTGTAGAGGTCCGTTTCAGGAAGTTCGGGCTTCTTGCGGTCGGGAAGGTTCGAATCGACTACAGGCTGTACTTTTCAACCCTCTCCAGATCTCCCTTCATCTGACATGTGCAGTATTTCAGGGCAGCCTGCTGATGGCTCGATTCCGGCATCATGAGCCACCGATTCGGTTGCTGGATATTGTGGCAGAAGCCATAGCAGCAGGGGATGTGCGGCTTGACAAGGCGCCGGATGGTAGCGATAATTTCAATTTGAGTAATTCGATGGGAATTGTCTAGTAATGAAAATCACAGCCCGGGTTGCTTACGCTGTTTTAGCGGTTTTTGAACTGGCAACGCATCCGCCACAGCAGCGTGTTCAAGCCAGGGAAATTGCCTCCAGACAGCAGATTCCGCTCCGATTTCTAGAGCAGATCTTGATTCAACTCAAGAAGGCGGGCCTGGTACGAAGTATTCGTGGTGCGGCTGGTGGGTATGCTCTGGAGAAGCCTTCAGAACAAATCAGCCTCAAAGATGTGATGGAAGCGGTAGAAGGGGAAATTCTTTTCTTTGATCCCAGCCGGAGTCCCAACGCCAGTATCGTGAAGGTGTGGATGGAAATTGAAGGGGAATTTCAAGAGAAGCTTCAGTCCATCAGCATCCAGGATCTCGTTCGCCGAAAAATCCAGGAGGACAAGGTCATTGTCTATCACATCTGATCGCTCATCCCGGGCCTCGTCTGGATTGGCCGTCGATGAAGTTGGGCTCTTGCAGAACGTTGGCAACACTCCTCTGGTCGAGATAAGGCGAATCTTTTCCTCCGATCGGGTGCGGTTGTTTGCCAAACTTGAAGCCTTCAACCCGGGAGGATCAGTCAAGATGCGTCCCGCCTATTACATGATCCGAAAAGGAGAAGAGAGTGGTGAGCTGGTTCCCGGGAAGATAATCATCGATTCAACCAGTGGAAATACGGGCATTGCCTATGCTTTGATTGGAGCGGTTAAAGGCTATAAAGTTCTATTGGCGATGCCAGCTAACGCCACCATCGAGCGTAAGAGCATTCTGACAGCCTATGGAGCTGATTTGCTTCTTACAGATCCTCTGCAGGGATCCGATGGGGCGATCCTGGCGATTCAGGAGTTGTACAGAAAGGCACCAGAAAAATACTTCTACCCGGATCAGTACAGTAATGAGGCCAATTGGCAGTCGCACTATGACTCGACTGCGGTGGAAATCTACGAGCAGACCCAGGGCCGACTGACCCATTTTGTGGCCGGGTTGGGAACCAGCGGAACATTTGTGGGGACTACTCGAAGGCTCAAGGAACGGAATCCTGAGATCCGAGCCATTTCTTTTATGCCCGATTCACCGTTCCATGGACTGGAGGGCATGAAGCATATGCCAACCGCCATTGTTCCCAAGATCTATGATCCCGCTCTGGCCGATGAGAATCTTGAGATTTCCACCGAGGATGCCCAGAAGATGGTCATCCGCCTGGCCCGAGAAGAGGGGCTCTTTGCAGGTCTGTCTTCAGGAGCAGCCCTTACAGCTTCGATGAAGGTGGCCGAGAATATGGAGAGCGGAACGATTGTGACCGTTTTCCCAGATGGTGGAGACAAGTATTTGTCGGAGAATTTTTGGAGCTGCTGAGTTGCAAAGTGCTGATTTGAAACATCGAATACAATTTCAGCATCATTACTAGTGGTCGATATGTAAAGATGATTCAATTGAAGACAAGTGACTTGGATCAGATCAAACAGATTGCGGAGGAAATCTATCCTCACGAATGTTGTGGAGTGATGGTGGGTCTTGCTGAAAATGGAATCAAAAGGGTCACAGAGGTGATTCCAGCCGAGAATCAGCGTACTGATAGTTTGGCGAATCGGTATTTGATCACGGCTGACTTTTTGCACGGGTTGGAAAAGGAACTGAGAGAGAGTGAGCAGAGTGTCATCGGTTTTTTTCACAGTCACCCCGATGTCCCGGCCCGTCCTTCGTCTTATGATTTGGAGCATGCCTGGCCGTGGTATTCATATCTGATTGTTTCAGTCTGCAAAGGCCAGACAGAAGAGGTCCAGAATTGGAAGTTGAAGAATGACCGCTCCTCCTTTGATCCGGAGGAGCTCAAAATTTCGTAAGGAGGCGCGTTTATGGGAGCAACAGTCTACATTCCGACCCCGCTCAGGCCGTTTACCGATAATCAGGAATCACTCGAGCTGGAGGGCTCGACTGTTCAGGAGATCCTGGACGACCTGATTGAGAAGTATGGCGAACTGAAGAAGCACTTGTTCAATGAAGATGGAAAACTGAGAAACTTTGTCAACATCTATGTTAACGATGAGGATATCCGCTACCTGGAGCGTGAGAACACCCCCATTTCAGATACTGATTCGATCAGTATCGTGCCCTCCATTGCGGGTGGTTCCGTGCAGGTTGAGGTGCCTGCGGTGGAGCTGTCTAACGATGAGGTGAACCGCTACAGCCGACACCTGATTATGCCGGAAGTGGGCATGGAAGGTCAGAAGAAATTGAAAAGCGCCAGTGTCTTGTGCGTGGGTGCCGGGGGGCTCGGTTCTCCGCTCACTCTGTACCTGGCGGCTGCAGGGGTGGGACGCCTCGGACTAGTCGACTTCGATGTGGTGGATTTCAGTAATCTCCAAAGGCAGATTATTCATTCGACTGACGATGTCGGACGTCCCAAGCTTCAGTCAGCGCGTGAGAAGTTGGAAGCCCTGAATCCGAATGTCAAGATAGAGACTCACGAGCTCAGGCTCAGTTCCGAAAATGCCTTGGAACTGTTTAAAGAATACGACATCGTTGCTGATGGGACTGACAACTTTCCAACTCGCTATTTAGTCAATGATGCTTGTGTTCTCACGGGAAAACCCAATGTCTACGGGAGTATCTTCCGGTTTGAAGGGCAATCCTCAATTTTTGCTACTGAACAGGGTCCGTGCTATCGCTGTCTTTACCCTGATCCACCTCCTCCCGGTCTAGTCCCCTCTTGTGCAGAAGGAGGAGTTCTCGGAATCCTTCCGGGATTGGTAGGGCTCATTCAGGCCACCGAGGTGGTGAAGCTGATCCTGGGAACTGGCGACCCGCTGGTCGGACGGCTGCTGTTGTTCGATGCGCTGGCTATGAAATTTCGAGAGCTCAAGCTGCGCAAAAACCCGCAGTGCCCGGTTTGTGGAGATGACCCCAGCATACACGAGTTGATTGACTACGAGCAGTTTTGCGGTATTGCGCCGGCAACCGAGGAGGTGGCAGCGGGAATTGAGGAATTGACGGCCACTCAGCTTAAGGCGGAGCTGGACGAAGGCAGGGAACTCTTCGTTCTGGATGTCCGTAATCCAATGGAATATGAGATTTGCCGTCTGGAAGAGTCCTATTTGATTCCGCTCGATCAACTGATGAATCGAATTCATGAACTGGACAGCGCACGCGATATGGTGGTCTATTGCCGAAGTGGAGCTCGCAGTGCACAAGCCATCCAGATGATGCAACAGGCTGGGTTTCGTAAATTGCGCAATCTGAAAGGCGGAATCTTGGCCTGGTCTGATGAAGTGGACCCCAGCGTACCCAAGTATTGATGGTGCCTGCGATTGTGACCACGATCGCCCCCGGGATTCCGGACAGAGTTGGTTGGTTTCGACGACTCGTGCCAGCGACTTGCGGCGTACTCCTGTTCTTGATCCCTGCTGTGGGGTGGGCCATGCAACAGCTCCCCTACGACACCGAATATGAGGTGATCGAATACTCGACCGCCACGCCGACCGACCCTGTAGCCCGACTGCAGCAGAAGATCTACGAAGGAGATGTGGAACTGCAGTTTGACGCCGAGATCGGATAACTTGCATCGCTGTTGCGGCAAATGAAGATTTCTGTGGCCTCGCAGACGCTGGTGTTTTCCAAGACCAGCTTTCAAACCGGTTTAATTTCATCACACACCCCTCGTGCCATTTATTTCAATGACAATGTCTATGTCGCCTGGGTACTGAATGG
>JAUXKG010000289.1 GCA_030624355.1 Acidobacteriota bacterium | reverse complement strand
CCATTGAACAAGTCTTTCATCCATTCGCAGTTTGCTATTTACTGGGGGGACTAGTAAATCCCCACGGCTAGGAGTCCCGTTTCCTCTGGTGTCCAACTAACCATTTTCGATGGATCTTCTGTTTCGTTGCCTTGTGTACCGAGGCTAATGCGATCTGCAACTCTTGCTCGTTTGAGAAATCTGATGCCGGTAGGCACTTGCTAGTGAGTTGTAGAATATCGTCTTGGTATTTTTTGCGTTCATAATCTGTTAGATCTGGCCTCTCTAGAAGATGGCCTAACCTTATGATGGCTTCGATGAGTGACTTACCTGCCAACATTGCTCCCTAATTGAGTAATGCGAAAAATCAGGTAAAAGGGGCTCTTGAGATCGGTATGAGACTGCTTTTCGACAGACACTCTGTCAAGGGCCTCATTCAAGAGCACCGTGGTTGAGGGAAAGTGCAAGATGACGCTAATTGCACAAAATCCTATCCAAGAAAAAAACCGGTTTGACTGCTTTGAACGTTTTACATGATTGCCGGGTTGAGAGGCATAGGACAACCTACCGCCAAGATCGCCAGGCCACCCCCGGACTTCCTCTCACCTCGGTGTTTGATTTCACCTGAGCATCAGGGTGCGCCTGGGGTGCGGAAGGTGCGCCTTTCTTCCGCACTATTCCGCTCTGTGCAGGGTGTAAGTCGTGGAAACCCAGTAGAATTAACCTCCAGGGTGCTACAGAGTATAATAGGCGGAGAGCGAAAACTGACCCGAGCTCCCGGTCATTGCTGTCGGAAGCGAACAGAAGCGTTTTGAAGGTCACCGCTACAAAGTATAAAAAAGTCGGCAATGGCGAGAAAGAAGAGGCGCTCCAAGCCTAAGTTTCAACACAGAATGATGGCCATGGGCAAGTTTCTCCTGCTCATAGGAAGTCTGATTGCTGTTGGACTTTCCAGTGCCTACATGGGAATGAGGTTGGCAGTTCGGGGGACTGAAATCAGGGTTCCTTCGATCGTCGAATTATCAGTGAAAGAGGCTACCTTTGCTTTGGACACACTTACATTGAAGATCGGAGTGATTGGGGAGCGTTTTGATCCGAAGATCTCTGAGGGAGGCATCATCTCTCAGCATCCGAGAGCTGGAGGACAAATCAAGACTTCGGGGGAGGTTCAAGTAGTTGTCAGCCTTGGCGAAAAGAGGAATCCTGTCCCCGACCTCAGAGGTTCGACTCTACGAGTCGCGCGTTTGATGGTGTCACAGCTTGGCTACGAACTGGGCAATATCAGCCAGATTTCAGTTCCCGGCTCCGCGGAACAGGAGGTGATTCATCAGTTTCCTCCTCCCAACTCGAGGGAGACGCTCAGTCCCCGGATCGATGTCCTGATCAGCAGCGAATCCTTGCAACGATACGTGATGCCGAAGGTCACCGGCCTGGGTCTCAATAAGGCCATTCTGCTATTTGAGAGGAACGGCCTGAAGGTAGGGAAGGTTCAATACCGTTCTTACCCGAGTGTGTCCAGAGGCGTTGTGGTGAAACAGTTTCCGGAGCCCGGACATGTGTTGATGGAAAAAGGCCCAATCAATCTGGAGGTTGCCCGTTGATGGCTACTATTGCGCCTTCGATATTATCGGCAGACTTTATGAACCTTGGCGGGGAAGTGCGCAGGATGGAGAAGGCGGGTGCCCAGATCCTGCACGTCGATGTCATGGATGGACATTTCGTTCCAAACCTGACAATCGGCGTGCCGGTGGTGCAGGCACTCAATGGATGGACGGACTTGTCTCTGGACGTTCATTTGATGATCGCCAATCCCGAACAGATGGCAGATCTGTACCTTGATGCGGGAGCCGATTATCTGAGCGTTCATTACGAGACAGTGCATCATTTGGATCGTCTGTTGGAAAGGATTCGTGAGAAAGGTGCCCGACCAGGTGTGGTGTTGAATCCTCATACCCCCGTTTCTGTTTTGGAGGCAATTCTGCCTAAATGTCACCATGTTCTACTGATGTCGGTGAATCCTGGATTTGGGGGACAAAAATTTATTTCCACTAGCTTTCAAAAAGTGAGAAGATTAAGGTCCTTGATCGATTCCCAAGGTTTGGAAGTCAAGATAGAAATTGATGGAGGAATCGGTCCCGGAAACGTAAAGGAAGCGGTTGAATCCGGGGTGGACATCGTAGTGGCCGGATCGGCAATATTCGGGTCCGAGAATCCGGAGAAAACCTTTCTCGAAATGCAACAGAACGCGGGAAAATCCAGTGATTAGTCAGAGGATCGAATCGATTTGCAGGGTGCTCATATTCGTATGGGGGGCGCTCTTGCTGTCCTCTTGTGGACAAAAAAGTGCAGGGTTGCAGGAGGGAGCCATTTCTCCTGATCAAATGCTGTATGACAATGGTGCGAAGTATTTGGAGAAGAGTCAGTTCATCAAGGCCAGGCTGACTTTTCAGACTCTGATCAGCAGTTATCCGGAAAGTGAACATACTCCCGCTGCCTTTCTTTCGATCGCCGATTCGTACTACAAGGAATCCGACACTCAGAGCTTGTTGCACGCAGAATCTCAATACAAGGATTTCATTATTTTTTATCCCTTTCACGAGATGGCGGATGATGCACAAATGAAGATTGTAGCTCTCAACGTCAAGCTCATGAAGGCACCCGACCGGGATTCGTCCTATGCCAAGCGAGCTGAGACGGAACTGAGAGCATTTCTGGAACAATACCCTGAAAGCGAACTGGCACCAACGGCCAGGGAATTTTTACGGCAGGTTGGGGAGAATCGTGCCGACGGGATTCAAGGAGTGGGTCACTTCTACTTCAAGAAGGGTTCCTATCTGGCGTCGGAGAGTCGATACAAGGAAGTCATCACGGAGTATCCGAATTACAGCCAGTTGGATGTGAGTTTGTACCGTTTAGGAGGTTCTTTGGAGCAGCTGGGTCGAATTGAAGAAGCCTCCGTCTACTACTCCCGCGTGGTATCCGAGTTTCCTTTCAGCGTTCACTCGGGAGATGCGGAACAGAAGCTGGTTCTACTTGAGAAGCCGGTGCCCCCTGTGAATTCCGCAGTTGCGGAGAGAAACAAAGCGAATAAAAAAGTCGATGAGGGATTTTCTTTCACGAGACCCATTCGTGGAGTGGTGGAGCTTTTTACTGGCAGTGAAGACCCCTATGATGTTGCCAAGCGCCGCGCCGAAGAACAAGTGGAACAACAGACCCAGCAGATGCCTTAGCCCTGATTAACCATAAGTTGTTTACTGTAGTGCGCTCGCCTTCATCTGAGCGCTGTGAAGAAAGCTTTCACTGAGCGGAGTGAAGAAACATCCACCCTGACCCAGTTCTGCTACCTTGGGCTCCTCGGCGTACGAAGAAAAAGAGAGTCAGAGTAGACTGTCCCTTTTTCTTCTGCGGATATCTTCTATGGCCAGCCTGATTCTAGCGGACGACAGTCCCACCATTCAAAAAGTGGTAGAACTGTCATTCGCCAATGAAGAAGTCGACATTCATTATTTTGGTGAGGGGAGATCTGCTCTGGAATTCGTCCGGCAGAAGCCGGTTGACCTGCTGCTGGCGGATGTTTCCCTGCCCTTGCTGAATGGATATGAATTGTGTCGGCGCATCAAGCAGAATCCCGTGACCAGCCGTCTGCCAGTCGTCCTGCTGGGTAGTGCGCTTGAGCCCTATGATGTCAAACGAGGGGAGGAAGCAGGGTGCGATGCGGGACTGACTAAACCTCTCACACCCACCCAACTGGTTGAGCTGGTCAACAGCTTGTTGCAGACGTCAGATGTGCCGGGAGAGGCAGTTCCGGTTAAGTCAATGCTGGAGCAGATAAGTCCGGAGGTTGCAGAGTCGTTCATTGTTCCTGCCGCCCGGGTCAGTGGGAAGGTGCTTTTCTCCCTAAGGCCTTCTCAGTGCCAAGCCAAAGCAGCGCCCTATGTTAGAGAGAATCTCCGGAATCGGGAAATCGAAGGAAAAGCCCTGGACGAGTCTCTTGTAGGCTGTGAGGAGACGCAAGACGAAGAGATCGACTTTCTGGTTGATCGAATGGCAGAGCGTCTCGTCCTTCGACTTCGCGATCTGTTACCAGATATCGCACGGGAAATTCTGAAGAACAGAAAATAAGTAGACAACCTATGCATTATCTGGGCTAGCCCAAAGAGTCGGGCACCGGATGAGACACTGCACTGTTGTCCAAAAACGAGATTGTTTCTACTTCTCCTGAAGTGGATATCGTGACAGCTTCTCTTTATCCATTTCTACCCCCAAGCCGGGACCGGTGGAGAGATTCGCATTTTTGTTATAATCCCCTTTCTTGTCCGGCTCCT
>JAUXKG010000052.1 GCA_030624355.1 Acidobacteriota bacterium | reverse complement strand
GAAAGGTGTAAAGCCCTAACAAATAGGGGGGTTAAACCCGCACTTCTCACACTCCCTCATAGCGAGGAGTCTCAGGCGCCGCCCCGGCAAGGCCTGCGACCGAGGCCCGCGCAGACGTACCAATAGGTACGTTGAGCAGGCCAACCGAGCGAAACGCAGGCAGGGCGGATGGATGAGGCACCGCAGTAGAGGGAGTGTGAGAAATGCGGGTTAGATTCCTGTAATGAATGAGCGAACCCTGGACATCCTCGACCAGTCGCTGACCCTCTCTCTCTGGACCTTCCTGGTGGCTTTCATCGTGGTTCTGCTGTTTGTGAACCAACGCTTGCGTGCACGCAAGCAAGGCTTGATGGACTACCTCCACAAAAAAGATGCGCGGCTTCATGAACAGCAGTTTGAGGAAAAGTCTCCTGGAGCCCAACGAGATGATGCCTTCCTCCTTTTATCCCATCGAATGCGTATGGTTTTCCAGGCTCTTGTGCTCTCAACAGGAATTGCTCTGATGGTATTCATCCTCGCCAGTTTCCTTCCCATAGCCGTCCTTGACAATTTCGCCACCTCAACCTCCAGCAAGAACACCCCTTTGAGGGTAGCGTCGCTGCACTATGACCGGTTCCATGAAGGCTTTTCTTTACTGGGAGAGGTCTGGAATCAGACTCAAGAACCGATATCCGGTCTGAGAGCAGTCATCACCATCTGGCAATCGAACCAAGAACTACTGGATACTGTATCGGTCCCGGTTGTGCCCGACCCTGTCGCCGGTAGATCAGCAGGAACCTTCAGCTTGCGATACGAGAAAGGTTCTCCATTGCTGTACGGTTACCGATTAGCCTTTGAAGATTTGGAGGGGAAGACGATTTCTCATTTGGAAGGATTCAATGTTGAGTAAGTTCTTACATTCCGATCACCACAAGAGAGATCTGCTGGCTCTGATTCCGTATCTCCGAAAGTACAGGACGCTCCTGATTACTGGAACTTTCATGGTGCTGCTGACCAATACTGCCGCTGTGATTTCCCCATGGATTCTGCGCCACGCTATCGATCAACTGTACCTGGAAATCAGCCGTGACATCCTACTTTACTACTCACTGCTGATCATCGGCATCCGCTTGGTGGAGGGGGTGTTTCGCTACTGGATGCGGCGAATCCTGATTGGCGTTTCCAGAAAGATCGAATTCGACTTGAGAAATGACCTATTCAGCCATCTCCAAAGCCTGAGTCCTAGCTATTACCAACGCAACCCTACTGGGGATTTGATGTCCAAGGCAATCAACGATCTCAACGCAGTGCGCATGGTTCTGGGGCCGGGGATCATGTACTCGATGAACACCCTTTTCACCAGCGTTCTTACTGTGGGGATTCTGGTCAGTATGAATGCCACACTGGCAATTCTGACTCTAATGCCCCTGCTGGCGGTTAGCTATCTTGTCAAACATTTTGGACGCCGCATTCACCAACTGTTTGAGAAAATCCAGGAACAGTTCTCCACGATGACGACTCTGGCTCAGGAAAATGTCTCTGGAATTCGTGTGGTGAAAGCCTACAACCAGGAACAGGCATTCATTCAGCGTTTTCGGGTAGCCAATGATGCCTATGTCCAAAGAAGCCTTTCACTAGTCAAGATATGGGGTCTCTTCGGTCCACTGCTGACCTTTTTGCTTGGTTTGTCCGCGGTTGGGTTGCTCTGGTACGGCGGACGTCAAGTCATTCAGGGTTCCCTCACGCTTGGCGAACTGGTCGCCTTTATTGCCTATTTGGCAATGCTGACCTGGCCTACCATCGCTCTGGGGTGGGTGATTAATATCTTTGAACGAGGCGCCGCCTCGATGGGTCGAATCAACCAGATCTTCAATACAACACCCGAGATTCAAGATGATAACCCGGCACATATAGATACGTTTGAAGGCAACATTGCGATCAGGAATCTGACCTTTTCCTACAATGGAACTCCAGTTCTAAAGAACATTTCTGTTGAAGTCAAAGCAGGACAAACCCTCGCCATCGTTGGAAACACAGGCAGTGGTAAATCCACTCTGGTCAATCTACTGTGTCGCCTTTATCAAATCCCCAGAGCAACGATTTTCATTGACGGCGTGGACATCAACGACATCCCGCTGAATCAATTACGAGAGAATATTGGCTACGTCCCTCAGGATACTTTTCTATTCTCGGAAACCGTGGCACAAAATATCGCTTTCGGCCGTCCGGAAGCGAGCCTCACATCAATCCAACAGACTGCCAGGATCAGTAATATTCATTCCGACATAGACGATTTCCCGAAGAAGTTTGAAACCTTCGTAGGGGAAAGAGGGATCACTCTTTCCGGAGGTCAAAAACAACGAATCTCCATCAGTCGAGCACTGCTTGTGGAACCCAGAATTTTGATTCTGGATGACGCCCTCTCCAGTGTCGACACCCAAACGGAAGAGCAGATCCTGCACCAGCTTTCCGAGAGTCTATCGAATCAGACAACCATTCTGATTTCTCATCGAATATCGACGGTGAGAATGGCCGATCAGATCCTGGTCCTGGAGAACGGGCAAATTATGGAGCGAGGTACCCACCGGGAACTGTTGGAGACACAGGGTTACTATGCCGACCTATATCAGAAGCAACTGCTGAAGGAAGAGCTACAGGTAGAATGAATCACTACCACGAAGAAGAGGTTCTGGGAAAAGCTTATGACAGACACCTGGCGAGGCGCCTCGTTAGGTACCTCTATCCCTACCGCTGGATCGTCGTCACTTCTGTTCTTCTGCTACTGGTGGTCTCGATCCTCGGTCTGGTGGGGCCCTATTTGACGAAGGTCGCCATCGATCAGTACATCACTCCCGGCGAATATGAAGGCTTAACCTATGTAGCGATCCTGTTTTTCTCCGTCCTGGTGCTCCAGTTGGCTGTCTCTTTCGTCCAGACCTATCTGATGAACTGGACCGGACAAAAAATCATGTACGACCTTCGCATGGAGATTTTCTCTCATATTCAGCGTCTCCACATAGGGCACTTCGATCGCAACCCAGTAGGGCGGCTGATCACCCGAATGACCAGCGACGTTGATGTACTGAATGAGCTCTTCACGGCCGGCGTCGTTAGCATATTCGGCGACATTTTCTCTCTGACCGGAATCGTGGCCGTCATGATCTGGCTAAATTGGAAGCTGGCCCTGGTGAGCTTCTCGGTTATCCCTCTCTTATTTCTGGCCACCATGATCTTCAAAATCAAGGTCAGAGGCTCCTATCGACGAGTTCGCACCTGTGTTGCCAAAATCAATGCCTTCCTGCAAGAGAACATCACGGGGATGTCAGTAGTACAAATTTTTGTCCAGGAGAGTCGTAAGTTTAAGGAGTTTGAAGAGAGGAATTCTGAACACTTGAAGGCCAATCTAAAATCCATTTCCTACTATGCGATCCTCTACCCGGTAGTCAATTTGATCGGTGCGTTGGCTATCGGGCTCATTCTCTGGTACGGCGGAAACCGGATACTTGAGCAAGCGCTCACGTTGGGAGCCCTCGTCGCCTTCATCCAGTATTCTGAAAATTTTTACAAACCGATCAGCGATCTCAGTGAAAAATTCAACATCCTTCAAAGTGCAATGGCCAGTTCCGAACGTATTTTCAATTTGCTCGACACCAAACCGGACATCCTCCTTCCTGAAGAACCTGTGGTACTGACAGAGGTCAGGGGAGAGATCGAATTCAAGAACGTCTCCTTCGCCTACCAGCCAAACACGCCTATTCTCAAGAATATCAACCTGTCGATCAAACCTGGCGAGAAGGTCGCTATTGTTGGGGCAACGGGAGCCGGAAAATCAACATTAATCAACCTTCTTTGCCGTTTCTACGATGTTCAGGAGGGGGAGGTTGAGATCGATGGGGTCAATGTTCAGGATCTCGATCCTGACTCTCTTCGGAGCTCACTGGCCGTGGTGCTCCAGGATGTGTTTTTGTTCCGGGGAAGCATCGAGGACAACATTCGATTGTGGGGAAAAACGATCGAGAGAAAAATGGTAGTGAAGGCGGCTCAAAGGGTACATGCAGATCGATTCATCCAGGAGCTTGCCAACGGCTACGACACCTCTGTGGCCGAAAGAGGGGCTGGTCTCTCAGTGGGACAACGACAACTTTTGGCCTTTGCTCGAGCTCTGGCCCGGAATCCCCTGATCCTCGTCTTGGACGAGGCCACCTCCTCCGTGGATACCGAAACCGAACTCGTGATCCAGGACGCCTTGAACGAATTAATGAAATCGCGCACCTGTCTGATTATTGCTCACCGGCTGTCAACGATTCGGAACTGCGACCGCATCATCGTGCTGCACAAGGGGGAGATACAGGAGGAGGGATCTCATTCCGAATTGCTGAAGAAACAGGGTATCTACTATAAATTGTACCAACTGCAATACAAGGAGCAGTTGGTGGAGCCGAGACGGGGTCAACTGACCGCCGAAATATAATCAGCTGACAGACACGGATTCACACGGATTAGCAAGCACGAATTTACACAGATTAAGAAAGGAATCTTCTTCTCATTCGGCACTCGACAATCGTCAATCGACACTGGTCAGGAGGTCAGCAGTTCTAATGCGCCCCTCGGCCGATAAACACGGCTGGAATGGTTTTCAACATGATCTGAATGTCCAGCCAAAATGACCAATTGTCGATATATTCCAGGTCGAGTTCCATCCAGCGCTGAAAATTGACGTTGCTACGACCGGAGATCTGCCACAAACATGTAATTCCTGGTTTCACACTCAGTCGACGTCTTTGCTTGATGACGTAGTGCTGGACCTCATCCGGCAAGGGAGCACGCGGTCCCACCAGGCTCATCTCCCCCTTGATCACGTTCCACAACTGCGGTAACTCATCGATACTAGATTTCCTGAGATATTGTCCCACTCCGGTAACTCGGGGATCCTTTCGCATCTTAAAAACGGGCCCGTCCATTTCGTTCAGATGGATGATTTCCCATAACTTATCCTCCGCTCCATCAATCATCGTTCTGAATTTGATTAATTTGAATTTCCGGCCGTACAAACCGCAGCGAACCTGCCGATAGAGCACGGGGCCAGAGGTAGTCCATTTGATCAGGATCGCAGTGAAAAGCATCAAGGGGAAAAGTCCTACCAACAGCACCGTCGCCAAAACGAGATCGACGACCCGCTTGCCCATGACCCCGAGTGTGTGATCAGGAGCGGTAGAGAAGGTCAACAGGGGCAAGTCTTCCAAGAATTCCAAAGAGACCCTTGAAATAGAGGTGGGGAAAAAATCTGCCACCAGTCGTGTTCGAATACCGAGATCCTCACAACACAGGAGCAGGTCCTCCTCGAGTTCCACCAGATCTCTACTGTGGGATGCCAAAAAAATGATTTCGTCTGCTATCACTTCCCCTTTCAAGAGTTGGGGAAGCTGCCGCGCAGACCCCAGGATCATCGACCCTGGAACACTGGTATTCTCCTCCTCCGTCTTCAGATAGCCCACCACCCGGTAGCCCCACATCGCATAGCTTTCCAATAAGCTGCCCACCTGTTTCGCACGTTTATCCGTGCCAACGATCACAATCCTCACCTGATTCTGTTCGTTGGTATTACGGCTGAGAGTCCAATGCAGGACGACCCTGTTAAACACCAGCATCGAGCAGCTGACAATCAGCAGGATGAAAAGAACCGGGCGGCTGATCTCAAGCTTGAATACAAAGGTGAAAAAACCCATCAAGATCCCCATGGCCAGCAGAAACTGGAACACGCGAAGAACCTGTTGTCGCAAGGGATGGCGCATCAGCCCTGAATAACGCTGGGTCAGCATCAGAAACACGATCCAGAAGGGACTCAAGACGAGAAAGTATAGAAAGTACTCAGACAGAGGTAGAAGCTTGGAGTTGAAGAAGCGACTGAGTTCGTAAGGAGCAAATTGGATCAGATGATAACGAATGTTGTAGGACACATAGAGGGCAAGAAAACCCGTGGCGGTGTCCGCGGTCATCAGCAGATTCGAGTACAGTTGATAGCGCCGATGAAACATGCTAAGAACCTAAACCTCGGCCGCACGCGTACTTGCACGGACTAAAAAACAACACAGCCAACCCTGAATATTTCTGTGGAATCCGGATTTCACTTTTCACAGGTAGATGACTTGATGACTCGGACAGAAAGGATTAACCGCCTCAATTAAACGCTGAACCAGATCCGGACCTTCCTCACTGAGCAGCTGATTGAAATTGATCACCCGTTCCTGCAACTTACCCCCGGGATAGAGGTGCGAGTAAAGGTAATCCAAATGACGACCCAGGCTGGATCGATAAAACCGGTGGTTACTCACAAATCGCTTCTCAACTTTGCCAATCTGATAGAGCACCTTTTTCGCACTGCGCCCTAGCATCTCCGCCACTGGAGGGTCCACTTTGCTAACTTGATTCTGCAGAGCATTCAGTTCCGCTTCAAGTTGACCCTGCAGATGGTCAAAACGGTCCATAATTTCAGCCGACCCACCTTTTTTCAGAATCTTTCGCGTGATCTCGTCCGCACTGAGCTTGAGAACATCCAGAACGGTCAGTTGGTATCTCTTCAGCAGGCGCTGAGCCTTCCGGTCGACCATGGTGATTCCCACCCGAGGCAACACAGGCACCTGCAGATCGTGCAGCTGTCCAAGGGAAGCGACCTGCGAAAAGTAGTTGACCTCTGAAGGACCTCCCACATAACCGACACTCGGAAAAAGATAGTCTTGAAGAATGGGCCTCAACAGGACATTGGGACCAAACTTCTCCGGTTCTTTCTCCAGTTCGTTCAACAACTGCTTCATACTGAAGCTCAACGACTGGTGTGTCTGGCTGACCCACTCCTCTCCTGTGAACTCCAGCTTGTACCGACGGTCTCCTTCGATCCAGAAAAGCAGACTCTCCGAGTCCAAAATACGAACCTGCGGTTCGAATCCTCTTTTCCGCAAAGAGTCCCCCTTCTGATTCAAGGCTTGGAGCAGTTTGTCTCTTTCTTCAATAGCCATTCTGAAGGGAGGCTTGGCATGCCGCTTGTAGTGCGAAAGTGCATCAAAAAGAACCAAACCTTCGTTTCGAAAGAGGCGGGCCAGCCAGGCTCCGATGGCCTCCCTAAAATTCCTTCCAGGTCTATAAGTTTCCCGAAGCAGTTGCAGGACCTCAGGTTGCGATTCCCCTTGGACTCCTCTCTCCTCCAGGATCCTGAAACAGCCTTCAATTGCGTCCAATGACATGGTTCCCACCATTTGAGGACTGTTTTCTTGAGGGCCAGGATAGGAGACCGAAAACAAAGCCCCTTCCCGGTCGCGGAAAGTTGTCGAACAAACCTCCTGAAAGTCGGAGTCATCCGAGGCCAACCAAAAAACCGGTACGGCGCAATATCCCTCTTCAGTCAGAGCTCGCGCCAGACAGACGGCAGTCACCGCCTTGTATATTGCAAAAGCAGGTCCTCCCCAAAAACCTAACTGGTGGCCCGTCATCACGGCCACTGTCCGCTGTGACTTTAGCTTCTCGATGTTATTGAAGGCCGCTTCACCAGCCTCCACTTTCTGATTAAAATCACTTAACAGATGTACCAGTTCATCCCGAGGATAGGCAGGGAGATGTTTCAAAACCCGATCGGCACTTTCTTTTAGACCCTCGAGGTCAAGGTGGGCAGGGGAAGAATAGAAAGAGCTCACGGAAGGGTAATCGTGAAGATATTTCAGGAACAGCGGGTTCTGTCCAGGAAGCTGGCGGTAATCGAGACACTCTACCTTCTTCATTCCTGATCAGTTTGCCAGACTTGCTTTTGGAATCGAATGTTCATCCAGAAGAGGCCTCATGGCTTCTTCAATAGCGCTCTTTTCGGCACTCTCCAAAGGCAACAGCGGAAGACGACAGAACTGTCCCTGAAATCCGACCAAATCCATGGCACTCTTCAGACCAGGCACTCCGTATTGAGCTGTCAAAAGTCTGGATACCTTCAACAGGCGCAACTGTTGCTGTCGAATGTCTTTTCCTTCCCGGTAGTCTGCTAGAAGACTCACGGCCAGTTCGGGAAGAGCGCAAGCAACGGCCAGTATGGCGGCCTTGATTCCCAGAACCAGCGCCGGTCCGAGAATATCGGCTGAACCCAGAATGACCTCAAAATCGTGCCCCTGGGTGGCCAGCAGCACACGCTGGACATAAATCAGGTTTCCGGAACTCTCCTTCATGCCCGCCACATTCCGATGGCCGGCCAGTTCTCCGATTACCTCCGGAGACAGCTCGAGTCCGCTAAATTGAGGCACATTGTACAGCAGGACCGGAAATGGAGATTGGTCGGCAATAGTCGAGAAATATCGGTACAAAGCCTGATCCTTCATCCTGTTTTTGTAGTAGGAAGGGACGCTGACCAACACCGCAGCGACTCTGAAATCGCGGATGTCTTCGAGAAAATCGAGTGATCCCTTTAAGGTTGCCGATCCCACTCCGACCAGTAAATGTCGATCAGAGGGAATCAAAGAGTCGGCTCTGCGAATCACCTCAATCTTCTCAGAATCAGTCAGATGAGGAGCTTCACCGTTTGAACCGAGAAGCAGAAAGCCACTCACGGAGGTTTTTAGATAGTGATGAAGATTGCTTTCGAGCGCATCGTAGAGCAGGGCTCCGTCCGCTGCAAACGGTGTGGTTACAGGAGGCATCACACCGACAAATTTCTCTTTCATAAGCAGTCCCGCACGCTGACCGGTCTGACTCAACGCAACTTATACAATGTACAAGATTTTGCCCTTTCTGGCTAGCTGGGACAGCTCAAAGCTGACAACTGACAACTGACAACTGACAACGGAGAGAATGACTGTTCAAACAACGGCCTGGTCAGAGGGTCAGGTGGTCAGGAGGTTTCGCACATTTCCCACTGCAATCGTAGTAGCCAGGCAGACACTCTGTCTGAAAGGAGACCAACACTATGAAAATGAGAGTCTCTGCGTGGGGAGGGGCAGTGCCCATCCTGGCAATGCTGCTCCTGGTATCGTGGGCACACAGTCAGGATTTGCCTCCGGTCAATCTGAACACGGCGAACTTTTCCGAGCTGGACAGTCTCCCCGGCATTGGTCCGGTTATGGCTGAAAGAATTCTGGAGTTCAGAAAGAAAAATGGCATTTTCAAACGGGCCGAAGACTTGATGAACGTACGCGGAATCGGGGAAAAAAGTTTCTGAAACTTCGCGATTACAGTGTGGTTGAATCGCCGAGGGAGGAGTCTGAACTGCCCGAACGCTAACGAGTGTCGATTGTCGAGTGTCGATTGTCGAGTGACTGGGTTGATGACTGACAGCTGACAACTGACAGAGGACACGAAACACCTTTCTTAATCAGTGTCAATCCGTGTTCCCGAATCCGTGTGAATCCGTGTCTGTTAATCCGTGTCTCTAGAAAAAAGAGAAGTACCAGCTAAACAGCTTCGGCCCGATCAAAGTGCTCATCATGGCCCCCACGCCCAAAAAGCTCCCGAAGGGAAGTTCATAGGCCTTGCCTTTACGGTAAACGGCAATAAATGCCGTCCCGACAAGAACACCTAGAAATGATCCCAGTAGGATCGTCAACCAGGCATATTGCCAACCCAGAAAAGCACCCACCATAGCCATCATCTTGATATCACCGAAGCCCATTCCCTCTATCTTCCTCAGCTTCAAGTAAAGCATGGCAACCAGCCATAGGAAGCCCCCACCGACCAGAATTCCAAGGCCTGCCCCCAGGTAATGGGTCCAGTCAAAAAACGATTGGTGGACACGGCTACCATAGAAGAATTCCGGTGATTGCAGGGGAGAGATCAGCCACCCCACGATCGTCCCCCCCAACGTCACGACGTTGGGAAGAAGCCGCTCGAACAAATCCACGAAAATCAAAGTAATCAACAGACCGAAGAAAATCATATTGACGATCAGTGGCGGGGAAACTCCATACTTGACAAAGAGCAGGTAGAAGGAGAGAGCGGTAACAACCTCAACTACTGGGTAGACCCATGAGATTCTGGCCCCACATCCCGGACATCTTGCACGCAAAAGAATGTAACTCAGGACGGGAAGGTTCTCCCAAGCTGGAATAGGACGCTGACAGTTCGGGCATCTCGACCGTGGTTGAACAAAAGAATGATTGCGAGGTATTCGATAGATGCAGACGATGAG
>JAUXKG010000420.1 GCA_030624355.1 Acidobacteriota bacterium | reverse complement strand
CTTGGCCTCGAATACTTTCATGAGTATTTAGATAGGTATTCCACAAAGGAACAAATGCGGAGAGGCTCCAGGGGGTTGTGCCCGAAGTGTACCCGCGAGGATCCAACTCCAACTCACTCCAGCCCTCCCCAGCCACTCACCGGATCCGCGCTTTATAATTGTGGTTGCCGGGTTGAAACAAGCTATACTCAGAAGATGAAGGTGCATGTCTGCCCTGTCCGAACTGGCGTGCGTCATCCTCTGAATCAACTACCTCTGTGGCTGTTGGCGATCCAAATGATCTCTTCTCTCTGTGGGCAATCCCTTGATTCCCTAGACGGGGATCGGCTGCCCATCCAGAGTGGTGAGTCGCTCCGTCTCATGCCGACTACTCCTCGAGTGGCAACAGCCATTCCAGTCGATCAGCCTCCTGTGATTGATGGAGAGGTTTTCAATGACACTGCTTGGGAAGGAGTGCTGCCAACTGAGGGCTTCTGGCAGACACGCCCTTTTGAGGGTGAACCATCATCTGAACGAACCGAGGTTCGAATTGTCTATACACAGGATACGCTTTATTTTGGAGTTGTTTGCTACGACGAAAATCCGGAAGGAATCATCGTTTCAGATAGTCGCCGCGATTCTCCACTCGATCAGACGGACAGCTTTCAGTTTGTGCTCGATACCTATCAAGATCGACAGAACGGATTTGTGTTCGGGACCAATCCGGCTGGCATCGAATACGATGCCCAAGTCACAAGCGAGGGCCAGGGAAGCACTCGGGAGGCTCGTCAGCAGGGTGGCGCTGGAGGGGGTCTGAACATCAACTGGGATGCCTCGTGGCAGGTCCGCACCAAGATTAGTGAAATTGGATGGTCGATCGAGTTCGCTATTCCATTTCGCACCCTTCGTTATCCTCGGAGTCCTACGCAAGTTTGGGGGCTCAATTTCCAACGCAACATCCGTCGCCGGAACGAGGTGGCTTTCTGGTCCCCTCTGTCCCGTCAGTTCACCCTGATGCGCCTTTCTTTGGCGGGCACCCTGGAGGGTCTTGAAATTCCCAACCAACGGAACTTTAAGGTTATGCCCTATCTTCTGGGAGACGTGCGCAAGCGAGGCGACCAACAGTCGGTAAGGACCGGAGAAATTGGCCTTGATGCCAAATACAGCCTTACTCCCAGTCTGACTCTGGATCTCACCTATAACACTGATTTTGCTCAGGTCGAGGTGGATGATCTGCAAATCAATCTGGACCGCTTTAATCTGTTCTTTCCGGAGAAGCGCCCCTTCTTTCTTGAAAATGCAGGTCTATTTGCGGTGGGAGACAGTGGTGAAGCAGAGCTCTTTTTCAGTCGTCGGATCGGGATCGGTGAACAGGGCGAAGTCATTCCCATTTTTGGGGGTGCCAGGTTGACCGGAAAGATCTCCGGCACCAACATCGGTTTTCTGAACATGCAAACCGAATCGCTGGAAGGTATGGTACCGTCTAACAATTTCACGGTGGGGCGTTTAAGTCGGGAGCTTCCCAATCGTTCCTCTATTGGAGCCATTTTCATCAACCGCCAGGGGACGGGGGATTTGAAACCTGGCAGGGATTACAATCGGACCTATGGAGTGGACGGCCGTTGGGGAATCGGCAAGTACGGAGAGGTCACTGGATTTCTGGCCGGAACATCCACTCCTGAACTTGCGGGTGATGAATTCGGCTACAACATCGGGACCCGCTACGATTCGCAATCCTGGTTGCTCACTGCGACCTATACCGAGTTGGGAGAGAACTTCAATCCTGAAGTGGGCTTCCTGACTCGCGAAGGAGGTTATCGCAAACCCTTTGTTCAGATTTTTCATCGATACCGGCCGGCCAATTTCCTGGGTTTTCACGAGCTGAGACCTCATGCTACATGGCGAGGTTTTTTCACTCCCGACGGTTTTCAGGAAACAGGTAAATGGCACCTGGATAACCACTGGGAATGGCGCAACGGCTATGAGATTCAAACCGGAATGAATCTGACACGGGAAGGCGTTCAGGAAACCTTCGAGATCTTCCCGGACGTGGAGGTTCCTGCAGGGACTTATGATCACAAGGAAGCGGTCTTTGATTTCTTTTCCAACCGGGGAGCCTGGCTGAGTTTCCAGCTTTCAGGCCGTGTCGGGGGCTTCTTCGGAGGAGATCAGGTTTCCTTGGAGCCGACCTTGCGCATGCGAATCGGGGAGACGTTCAATACTGAACTCACCTGGAAACGCAATGACATTGACCTGCCTGACGGCGATTTTGTGACCAACCTGGGTCGCTTACGCGTCTCTTATTCCTTTACTCCACGAATCCTTGCTCAAGCCCTGCTTCAGTACAACGATCGAGACGATATCTGGTCGACTAACTTTCGCTTCAGCTGGCTCCAGACTGCCAATATCGGGCTCTTCATCGTCTACAACACCACACGCGAGTTGGGGGATCTGCGAACTGACATGCCCGACCGCAGCCTCATTATCAAGTTCAATCGTCTCATCGATCTGCTCGACTGAGCAGCAGCCCCCTGGTGAGGACTCCCTAGCGAGGCTTTATCGTCCTGGCCCTTCCGTGTTTGCTCCTTGGCCTCGATCACTTTCATAAGTATTTAGATAGGTATTCCGCAAAGGAACAGATGCGGAAGGCCTTCAGGGGTTGTGCCCGAAGTGTGCCCGCCAGGATCCAACTCCAACTCACTCCAGCTCATTCCAGCCAAAATAGAGAGTGATTTTGATTGCTTTCAGGACACCACAAGACTTAGCATCAGTGCAGCCGTGCAATTCAACGCAAGTTTCGGGGACCAAGATGATCTGATCGACCGATTACTCGGTGTTGGGCGCCAGGACAAGTTTTCTTTCTTGTTCGGGTCCGCTCTTACGATGCCGTTCGGAAGTTCCCCGTTCGGCGTTCCTGGGACCGAAGCGATTGTTCAAATGATCCGAAAACAGCTCAAAAAGCCAGAACGTGTACAACTTGACGAGCAGTTGAATGATATCGGAAAGGACCGATATCAAGTGGCAGTGGCATATCTTGAGGAGCACCACGGTCCGCTGGCAGTAAGTGATCTTGTTGGCGATGCTGTG
>JAUXKG010000071.1 GCA_030624355.1 Acidobacteriota bacterium | reverse complement strand
TCTTCCTTGCTGAACGAATCAGTTTTCCTGTTTCTTTTTCCCTTCACTGTCACCTTGGGTCACAAGGCAAATTGATTTACTAGTTCAGGTTGTCAGAACAGCCAACAGTCGTCTAAGTGGTCACTGTTCCTCAATTTAAATCGCAGGCGGAGCAGACAGTCTATAGTAAATTCAATTTGAGATGCAAACGGGATATCCAGAAGAGCTGACAGCTAACAGCTGACAACTGACAAACCGTTGACCACTGACTGAGGAGAGAGAAATCCTCTTGCTAAAACGGAGACTCAAAAGAATCGACATCGGATAGGCTGGCACGTTGACTTGAGCGGATAACCTTGTCAGCTGTCAGTTGTCAGTTGTCAGCTGATTCAACTCAGCCCCAGTCCTCCGTCGATGACCAGAGTCTGACCGGTTACGAAATCGCCGCCAGTGATCAGACCGACTATCGCCTCTGCCACCTCTTCGGGTTTGGCCACCCGTCCCAGCGGGTAGGCCTTTGAAGCCTTGGAGAGGACCTGCTCATATTCCGATCCAAAATGGTCTTTCATCCACTGGGTGTCGGTGAAAGCCGGGGCTACCGCGTTCACTCTTATTTCGGGTGCCAGCGCCACAGCCAAGCCCCGCGTCATGTAGATGAGGGCTGCCTTGGATGTGCCGTAGGCCAGGGACGACGAGGTGCTGGCAGCTAAGATGCCTGAGACTGATGAAACATTGACGACCATTCCCCGATTTTTGGAGAGAAAAGGAGCGGCCGCTCGAACACAGCGAAAGGCGCCCTTCACGTTGACGTCCAGGATCTGGTCCCAAATCTCGTCGGTCAGCGACTCCAGGTCCGAGAAGGGAACCCAGTGGGTGATGCCGGCGTTGTTCACCAGTACATCCAGACGGCCAAAGTGATCTCCGGCTTGCCCGACCATGTCACGCACCTGCTTGTCGTTGGTTATATCGGCATACAGGCAAAGAGGCTCGGTACCCACCTGACGGACTTCCTCGGCCAGTTCTTCGGCCTGGTCTTTGGCTGATCGGTAATTGATGACTATTCCGGCAGCCCCCGATTGGGCCAGTGCGAGTACAGTCTCTCGTCCAATACCTGTGGCACCGCCGGTGACCAGGGCTACGCGCTGCGCCAATTTCATAATTGCCTCCCCATCAAATGGATTTGCTATCCGGGTTGAATGTTTCAGGCCGAGGTCGCCACCCTTATTTTGGACCAGAACGGGAACGACGCAGCTCCTGAGTCTCCTCTTCGTCGATCACCCACTGGCTGGGCAAACGAACCAGCTCCTCTTCTTGACCCGTGAATCGAACGACCACTCCGTACTCTTCTCTGGCGGTCTCCGGAGTAACATAACCTTCAACGACGTCTTGTCGCACGCGTTCAGGGTCACGAAGAAAGGGGTGACCGTAACCGCCCCCCCCTGGAGTATTCAAGTGAACAATCTGACGGGTTTCCAACTGGACTTGTTGTTTCGGGTTGGGGCGATCGCCATTGTCCAGAACCAATTCACCGGCTGCACCTGATTTTCCTTCCTTCATACCGGGTGCGGCATACCTGGTTCGATCCACAATGCAGCTGGCGCTCCAAGGGCCGTCGCTGCGGTTGGTGAACTCGGTGAGTTGTCCTAAGCCACCCCGCCAGGTGCCGGGACCACCGGAGTCAGGACGCAGTTGGCGCTTTCCCATGACCAGAGGAGAGCAGCTTTCGATCACTTCGGCCGGCACTCCTGCCACCCCACTGGGAAATCCGATGGCACTCAACCCGTCCTTGGTAGGACGGGCACCGGTCCCACCTACCTGAAAGATGGTTTGAGTAAAGGACGGTTGCGAGCCTCGCCAGACGCTGAGCCAGATGGGATCGGCGCTGGGAGCCATCAGCTTATCGGGAAGGGTGTCGGCAAAGGCTGAGAAGATGGCGCTTGGGACGAAATGGCCGACCGCCTGGCGGCTGGCCACAGGAGCCGGATCCAGCGCGTTCAGTATGCTTCCGGCCGGAGCGGTGACCCGGACCGGGCGAAAGCTGCCTTCGTTGTGTGGGACATTCGGATAAATAGCCGCCTTCACCGCGAAACTGGCGTATGCGTGGGTGTAGTTAAGCACCACGTTAATGCCGCGGGTGCTCTGGGGGGAAGAACCGGCAAAGTCGATCTCTATTTCGTCACCAGCCACATGGACAGAGCAGCGAATAACGATCGGTTCTTCAAAACCGTCACTCCAGGTCTCGCTTCGATACTCGCCGTCGGGTAGTTTTCGAATATGTGAACGCACGGCTGTCTCGGAGCGGCGAATGATCTCCTCGGCTACTGAATCCAGTGTGTTGAGCTTGAATTCCTCCATCATCTCAAGCAGGGCTCGACCTCCCACGTCATTACAGGCGGTTTGGGCGTAAAGATCCCCCACCACCTCATCCGGTTGCCGCACGTTGGCCCTCACGATCTGCAGCAGGTCCTGGTTGGGATTACCACGGTCAAACAACTTCATGATCGGCAAGCGCAAGCCTTCCTCGAACACCTCACTGGCTTCGGCCGAGAGAATACGACCGCCGATGTCTGCCGCGTGGCAGGTGTTGGCAAACAGGGCTACCATACGGTCGTTTTTGAAAATAGGAGTGGTAATAGTGATGTCGTTGATCTGACCGGCGGTCATCCAGGGGTCGTTGGTAATCAGGACGTCCCCTGGAGTCAGTGCTTCGGCCGGATAGGCCTCCAAAAAGTGGCCCATCGAAGTGGCCATGGCGTTGATGTGACCGGGAGTTCCGCTGACCGACTGGGCGATCATGCGCCCCTTGCGATCGAACACTCCGCAAGCCAGGTCCTGGCTTTCCCGTACGATGGTACTGAAGGCAGTGCGCATCAGTGCCCCCTGTTGCTGGTCAGCCACCGAAAGCAGACGGTTCCAGATGACCTCCAGAATGACAGGATCTACGGTTGTCTCAGTCATCCTTCAACTCCACGATTACATTCAACCACGAGTCAACTCGACAGTGAGCCCGGGCTCCCACGATCAGGGTAGATTCACGCTCCTCGACGATGGCGGGACCATCGAAGGTGGCTCCCGACTCCAGTGCGTAGCGGTCATAGACGGTTGTCTCAAGATAGCGATCCTCTTCCGGGAAATAGGCCATCCGCGTACCTTTGACCAGTCCCTGGTCTTGGGAAGTGTTGTTCGGAAGGCGGAAGTCTCTGTCAGGTTGAGGACCGCTGGCCACCAGACGCCAGTTGATCACCTCCAGAGGCACATCGGGACCTTTCCGTCCGTAGAGTCCTCGGTAGACCTCCTCAAAGGAAGCCTTTATCTGGGAAATCTGCTGTTTGTTCAAGGTTCCGTCAGGCAGAGGTACAGAGACTTCATGGCCCTGTCCGATGTAGCGTATCTCTGCACTGCGCTGGTAGGAAATTTCGGAACTCGGTACTCCCGAGTTCTCCAGTATCGTCCGACCCTCGTGGGCCATTTCGTCCAGGAGAGCGTCGGCCTGATTCCAGTCCAACTGTTCCAATCTGCTGTAGGAACTGCGTACAAAGTCAAAGGCAAGAGGAGCCACCAGGAGTCCGAAGGTGGATCCGACACCGGCGCCCAGCGGTGAAACCAGGGCCGGCAGGGACAGAATCTCCGCCACTCGGTAGCCGTGCACCGGACCGGCACCGCCGAAAGCGAACAGCGGCATATGACGGGGATCTTTGCCACGTTCCCCCAGGTGGACTCGAGCCGCGTTGGACATATTTTCGTTGGCCACCTGGTGGATGCCCCAGGCCACCTCCTCGATACTCATTTTCAGAGGCTTGGCCAGGCGCGACAGAGCCTGCCGGGCAGCCTCCGAATCCAACTCCATCTTCCCGCCCAGGAAATAATTCGGATCCAGATAGCCCAGGATCAGATCGGCGTCAGTGACGGTAGGCGCCGGATTGCCCTTACCGTAGCAGGCAGGTCCCGGATCGGCGCCGGCGCTCTCGGGGCCCACCTTGAGCAGGCCCAGTGCATCCACGTGGGCAATACTGCCTCCACCGGCTCCAATTTCGATCATATCGATTACGGGGATCTTAATGGGCAGACCGCTTCCGCGCTTGAAGCGGTAGATTCGATCCACTTCGAACTCGTGGCTCTTGAAGGGCTGCCCCCCTTCTACAGCGCACAGCTTCGCGGTGGTTCCCCCCATGTCGAAGGAAAGCAGGTCGGGAAATCCTGACCTGGAGCCGGCCAGAGCCGCTGCCAGAGCACCAGCCGCAGGTCCTGATTCCAGCATGCGAACCGGAAAGCGTGCCGCAGTTTCAGCAGTGGCGATGGCACCACTCGAGAGCATGATAAAAAAAGAGCCGGTAAAATCCATACGATCCAGACGGTTTTGAAGCTCGGCCAGATAATTGGCGACGAGTTCCTGAACATAGACGTTGGCAGCCGTTGTGCTGGTACGCTGGAACTCGCGAATCGACGGATCGACCTGGCAACTCAGTGACACACGGACTGTCGGCGCCAGTTCAGCGATGATCTCCGCCGTTCGCTCTTCATGGGTGGGATTGCGATAACTGTGCAGATAACAGACCGCGATGGCCTGAATTCCCTTGTCCCGCAGTTCGGTGACCAGTCGGCGGACAAAGTCTTCGTCCAGAGGCTGCAGCACACTTCCATCTGCTGCCATCCGTTCGGGTACATCGAAGCGCAGGTGGCGGGGAACCAGGGGTTTGGGAAGATCAAGGTTCAGATCATAGAGTTCATAGCGATGTTCGCGACCAATCTCCAGGGCATCGCGAAAACCGGTCGTGGTCAGCAGTGCCGTGAGGGCGCCCTTGCGCTCGATCAGAGCATTTGTGACCAGGGTGGTGCCGTGAATCAGCTCCGCCCGTTCAGCCGGCTCAGCCACACCATCCTGCAGTGCCTGGCGAAGTGCCGTCTCTACTGCCAGACTGGGGTCCTGTGGGGTGCTCAGGGTCTTTTTGATGACAGCCCGTCCATCAGCGCCCAGCATGAGCAGGTCGGTGAACGTTCCGCCGATGTCTACGCCTACGTGGTACATGTGTGCAAAAACGAATTAATTTAGAATGAATACACCAAAAGTTCAATAGCCAAGACTTGAAGAAAACGAAGTATTTACTGACGAGTTCGGCTATTCGAACACGTCCTTTTTACAGGGTCTCTGTCACTGGCGGACCGAGGAAAAAAACTGGCGTACGCCGGGGTTCAACATGGATTCAAATGCCACTGTAATATAGCTGGCGCCCCGCTGGCGCCACTCTTGGGCTGCCTGGGCGTTGGGGACCATGATGCCAAGAGCCACACTGGTTTTGGACACGGCTTCAGTGATCTGCTCCATGGCCGTCTTCACTGTAGGATGATCTGCCTGTCCGGGCACGCCCAGGGAATGGGACAGGTCAGTAGGTCCGATGAAGATGACATCGAGTCCCTCAACCTTCAGAATTTCGGGCAACTGCTTGACCGCTTCGGCTGTTTCGATATGGATAACGGTCAGGGTCTCCGCGTTTGCTTGGGTCACGTATTCTCCAAACGGGATGGCCTGGCCGTAGTCGGCGGCCCGCACGCTGGCCAGCCCTCGAATTCCCAAAGGCTCATATTTGACGGACTGAACGGCCTGTTCCGCTTCCGGACGCGAGTTGACCCAGGGCACATGAAGTCCCTGGGCTCCGGTGTCCATATAGCGGAGAATAACAGGAGGCGAATTGGTGGTTACCCGGACAATGGGGGTCACATCCTGTAATTCTGCTGCTCGCACCATGTTCTCGCAGTCCCTGGGATCAACCATGCCGTGTTCACCGTCAAATACGATAAAATCCCAGTCCTGATAGCCCATAACTTCGACCAGGGCCGCGCTGGGGTAGCGCAGGAAGCAGCCGAAGACCGTCTCACCCGAGTTCAACTTCTCTTTGGTTCTGTTGGTTCTCACTTGTGCACCACCTGACAGCCTTGATTATTGACTCTGCACATTACATGGACAGGAGCTTTTCAAACACTTGTTCTCGATTCTCTCTTGTCATGCCCGGATCGTAACCCTCAAAGGCGATCCCTGAAGTAATTTTGGCCGTGGGCAGAGAGTCTTCCAGGACCCGTTCCACAGTCAGTTCAAAGAGTACTTCGCTGGGCGCCTCCGGAATGGAAGGAATCGGATGGGCGTTGCAGCAGACGTAATAGCTCATGTCGGGATCGATTGCCGTCAGACAAACCCGGCCCGTCTTTTGGAGATTTTTTGTGCTTTGGCTGGACGCGTATAGAAGCATCAGGAGGCGTTCTTGACTCTTGGCCACCAGCTCAAAACGGCTGAGCATTGCCTGACGCGGCCAGCCATCGTCGTCGACCGTAGTCAAAAGAATGACCTTCTTGTCTTCTTGTGGAGGTTCGACGGTCCGCAGAAGATTAAACAGCTCTTCGGGTAAACTTGCACCTAGCAGCTCGGACATATCGTGCTCCTTCAAGAAAGACTTCACCCACAGTGGGAGAGGGTCGCAAAGCGTTCACATTATAGCAAAACAGGAAAGTGTTATTGCTGGATTGGAACTACTGGATTCAACGGTCGGAAGCGAGGGCTGGGGGGTCGGTGGATTCATCATGGTGAACCTCTTTGGTGAGCAGACGAGGGGTACAGTAAGATGTAATCGTTCACGGACAGGCTATTTCCCTAGGTCAACAAAAAAGAGGAAGTCACATCATGCCCGAACTGGCGAATCGCATGCAGAGAATTAAAGGCAGCGCTATTGACGCGGTAGCTCAAAAGGTCCGAGGGCTCAAAGAGCAGGGTCAGGAAGTTATTAATTTTTCTATTGGGGTGCCCAATTTCCTTCCTCCCGAGCGGGTCTATGAGGCAGCTCGTGAGGATATCGATCATGACCAGGGAACCTATTTGCCCGGTCGGGGCACGAAGGAACTGGTGCAGGCGTTCCAGTTGCGGATGAAAGAAGATGGCTTCGAGTACAGAGAGGAGGAGATTGTCAGTGGTCTGGGAGGCAAACATGTTCTGTTCAATCTCATGATTGCTCTTCTCAATGCGGGTGATGAGGTTCTCATACCGACGCCCTACTGGACCACCTATGCGGACCAGGTGAAATTGCTGGGTGGCGAGCCCATTTTTCTGGCCAGCCCGGCTGCCCAGAACTACAAGATAACACCGGAACAACTGGAGGACGCCATTGGCCCAAAGACTCGAATCCTTTTGTTCAACAATCCATCCAATCCAACCGGCATGGTCTATGGCGAGGATGAAGTTCAGGCGCTTGGCAACCTGCTGGAGAAACACGATATTTGGGTTATTTCCGATGATATCTATTACCGAATCCTCTTTGACGGGCAGAGTTTTCATCACCTCCTGAAGACCAATCCATCATTGAGGGAGCGCACCGTCATCGTTCACAGTATTTCCAAGAGTTATGGCATGCCCGGCTGGCGTGTGGGTATGGCGGCGGGACCGGAGGCAGTTGTCAAGGCACTGATCAATCTGAACACCACTTCCTGCACCCACGTTCCCGCGGTGGCTATGGCGGCCGCCGCAGCTGCCTTCGCTGGTCCTCAGGATTTTGTTGACGAACAGTGTCGGGAGTTTGAGCAAAAGCGTGAGCGGGTCATGGCCAGTATGGAGAGGATCGAAGCTGCGGACTGTCCCCGTCCGGGCGGCGGATTTTACGTTTTCCCGGATATTTCGCGGGTCTTCGGGCGAACCTACAAGAACCAGACCATCAGAGACGGTACTCATTTGGCCCAGTTGCTGCTTGACGACAAGAGAGTGGCGCTGGTACCGGGTGAGGCCTTCGGAGATCCCAACGGAGTGCGTATCTCCTACGCCTTGCCTAGCGAGACATTGGAGGAGGGTCTAAGCCGTCTGGAAGAGTTTTTTGGTGACACGGAGTAGGGGATCAGCCGGGAACTGTGCAGGCAAACTGGCCCGTCTTGATTGGCTCACAGGGCTGTAGTATCTTGAAGCGGTAGGGTTATCAGGGGGGGCTTGTCCAGGAACTCTCTCAACCGTCTGAAAGAATCAAAAATGACCACTAACGCTCCACAACTCATGAACTTTCTGAATGGTGAGTGGCAGGACTCCGGCCCTGAGAATCACTTGTCAGTGACCAATCCTGCGACGGCAGAGGTGATTGCGCAGGTCCCCCTCTCGCCGTCTGCCAAGATTGACGAGGCCGCCGCTCATGCGGTTCGAGCCTTCGAAGAGTGGCGCCGGACCCCGGCAGGGGAACGGGTTCAGTATCTGTTCCAACTCAAGAATCTGCTGGAAGAGAATCTCGAGGAGATGTCTCGTATTTTGACCAACGAGTGCGGTAAGACCTACCAGGAAGCCTTCGGAGAACTTCGGCGGGGCATTGAAAACGTGGAAGTGGCTTGTGGGATCCCCAGCTTGATGCAAGGCCGGAACAACGAAGATATCGCCCAGGGCATTGACGAGCATATGATTCGACAGCCGCTGGGTGTGGTGGCGGCCATCACTCCGTTTAACTTCCCGGGGATGATTCCCCTCTGGTTTTTGCCCTATGCCATTGCCTGTGGCAATTGTTTCATTCTCAAGCCCAGTGAAAAGGTTCCGATGACCAGTGCCAGGTTATTTGAGTTGGTTGAGCAGACGGGTCTTCCCAAGGGCGTGGCTCAGTTGGTCCATGGAGACAAGGAGAGCGTAGACGCACTGCTGGATCATCCAGATATCAAGGCGATCTCTTTTGTTGGATCAACCCCGGTGGCCCAATATGTCTATGCCCGTGCCACGGCCAACGGCAAGCGCGCCCAGTGTCAGGGCGGAGCCAAGAATGCGGTCATCATTATGCCCGATGCCGATCTGGAGGCGACCACCAGCGTGGTGACGGAGAGCGCCTTTGGCTGCGCC
>JAUXKG010000410.1 GCA_030624355.1 Acidobacteriota bacterium | reverse complement strand
GAACCACCGAGGGAACCTTCAGGATATCCAGCCGCCGCTCCTGAATCGGGACAGGGACGAACAGATAACCCGG
Organism: Acidobacteriota bacterium; assembly: GCA_030624355.1. Lineage (GTDB taxonomy): Bacteria > Acidobacteriota > UBA6911 > RPQK01 > JADFOI01 > JAUXKG01. Next base: position 3,068 of record JAUXKG010000410.1, on the reverse strand, counting down.
GAACAAGGGGAACTGAACCTTCTTGAGGCGGTCCTTCCATTTGGAGATCACTTCATGCAGCGGCAGAAAGCACTCGATTTCCTTCTGCCACAACTGTTCTGCTACCACCTTCTCATGCCTGGACCTGGTAGTCACCGCATACCAGTTCAGTTCAGATGCACTCATCACAAATCCTTCCGCCCGGCTGCGTCATAAACCGTCAGAACAAGTTGTCTGTGTCGCCGGCACCTCCTGTTGCGCCCAGGGAACTCTCAATGGACTCAGGATCCTCTCCTGCTTCAAGCCTGTCTACAACCTCATTGAATTCCGGTCCCAGATCTTCGCCCATTTCATTCCCCATCTTTTTCATCATGCGAGCCATTGATTTTGGGTCGCTTTCATCGACGTCGCCCCATCCCGATGGATCGGCCAGGCTCTCCATACGGCTCTCCTCGGAGCGCGGCATAGAGACCCTCGAGACGAGTTGCTCGAGCTTAGCACTACCACAGCGGCACCGAGTTCCATCGGCGTCGGAGATCCTCCAGAAAAAACGGGAAAAGTGCCTCCCGCATTTTTGGCATGAGTACTCGTAAACCGGCATATAGACTGGATTATAGGACGTTGACGTGCGTCTTGCAATTCTGCCACAATTTGAGTGTTCATGTCTGACCGGGGAAAGATTCTCACCAAGACCATCATCACCCTTGCCTTGTTGTTGTTTCTCGCATATCAGATGGATCTGGGAGAGCTTGTGGCTATTCTTCTCTCAGCTAATCCCATCCTCATCCTGTTGGCGACCCTGGTACATGTTCTCAGTGTCTTCCTCTCCGTTTTTCGATGGAGGACGGTTCTCGTCAACTTCGACATCCACATCGATTTTTCACCTCTGGCCAAGATTACCTTTATCGGATTCTTTTTTAATCTCTTTCTGCCCTCGGGCATCGGTGGTGACTTCTTCCGTGCCTACTATCTGTCCAAACGAAAAGAGCGAGGAATGTCGACCACACTCACGACCACCGTTTTAGAGCGAAGTGCGGGCCTTTGCGCCTTACTCGTCATCGGAACCCTTTTTGCCTCCATCGAGAACATCAGAGTGGAAGGGATACCATTGCTTTATGTCTTCGTGGTCTTGGTCACTCTGTATCTCCTGGGGAATCTGATGCTTTTTCATTCCTGGACCCACCGGAGAATCAGTTCCTTTTTGAGGAACAGACACCTGCAGCAGATCGAGGCTAAAATGGAGTTGGTTTATGGGGGATTGCGCAGGCTTCTGGGTAACAGGTCATCCATGATCATGGCCCTTCTCCTGTCCCTGATCATCCAGCTTCTGGCCGTGGTAATCGTTTGGATTGCAGCACTGGCCATTGATATTCACGCTCCCTTTGGGATCTTTCTGATCTTTGTTCCCCTCATTAACCTGAGCATCATGGTCCCTTTGACCATCAACGGCATCGGTCTGCGCGAAAGTCTTTTCTATCTGCTTTTTTCGCAGATTGGGTTTCCCGTAGAAATGGCTGTAAGCTTGTCTCTGGTGACTTTTTCCGTCTATTTGCTGACTGCGCTTCCCGGATCCATCTTGTACTCCCTCTATAAGAGGGAGGAACATCTGGACGAGATCGTAGCGGAGGTCGAGCTGTCTGTTGAAGATGTAGGGTGAAACTGGTAACTTGCTACTACTGACCAACCATGAGAAGGACTAAACTCACAAGAACAGCCACACTTCTTTTGATCTCATTGACGAGCCTGTCAGCGGTTCGCCTCTCTGAGATAGACAAGCCAAAAGTAGGTAAAGCTCCCACCTATGCGGCCCTCAGCCCGGATGGCCGCTGGCTCTTCGTCACCAACTACGCCTCCAATGAGATCTCGGTGATCGACACAGCGGACAACCGCAAGAAAGAGGACTTCTACGCTGGTCTCGAACCCGTGGGTGTCGCAGTCGCTCCGGCTGGGGATAAGGTCTTCGTCACCAATCTGGGAAGCGGGCTGGTCAAGGTGATCGACACCAGCACCTATGAGATCCTGGACGACATAAAGGTGGGGGACATGCCCAGCAACATAGCAGTCTCCCCCGGTGGCTCTGAGGCTTTCGTCACCAACTTCGGTAGGGGGGCGATCGGGAGAATCGACGTTATCGACATATCCTCTCACCGCGTCATGGGAGAGGTCATAGTCGGTGTGAGACCTCTGGCAGTTGCGGTCTCGGCGCTGGGTGACCTTCTTTTTGTGGTTTGCGGCGGTTCTAATGAGCTCTACATCATCGAAACGGCCAGCCGCAGAGTGATCAAGCAACTACCGGTTGGGCTGGGTCCTGATGCTCTGGCCCTTTCACCTGACGGAAACACTCTTTACGTCTCCAACAGTGGGTCAGACGATATTTCCGTGGTGGACTTGCTCGATTTCAAGGAAGTCCGGCGTGTCAGTGTCGGCTCCAAGCCATTTTCAATCGCCGTAAGCGAAGATGGTTTGGTCTTTGTGGTGGAAACGGGAGACAATATGCTGTCTGTTTTTTCAGCCGACTTTGAAGAAATCACCAGCGTCAAGGTCGGCAAGCATCCAATCGATATTATACTTTCACCCGATGATCGTTTCGCCTACATCACCGCCGAAGAGGACAACCGAGTCTTCGTCTACGAGATCGAGTAGCACCGCCGGCAGACCGGCTGAACACCTGACAACTGACAGCTGCTGATCCCCTGACACCTGACAGCTGACAAGGCCTGGAACCTGCGCGAAGCGTGTCGGGGCGGGAGCTATTGGCCTCCTCGTCGCAGTTTGCACGCTGTAACGGTACTTCTCATGAGCTGAGCGATGGTCAGCGGACCGACGCCGCCCGGGACTGGAGTCAGGGCCTTGGCCACACCGATGGGGTCGCGGGGATGAACATCGCCCACCAGGGTAGAACCCTTCTCTTGAATTCGGGCAACTCTCTTCGAGTCTTTCCCAAAGAGGCGTATGCCTTCCTCTACGCTTTCTAAACGGTTTGTTCCCACGTCTATGATGACGACTCCCTCTTTGAGGTAGTCTCGGGTCACTAAGGCGGGCTGTCCAACGGCTGCCACCAGGATATCTGCTCGGCGACACACAGCGGG
>JAUXKG010000023.1 GCA_030624355.1 Acidobacteriota bacterium | reverse complement strand
TCTTCACTGCGCTCAGATGAAGGCGAGCGGCACTGCAGTAGACAACTTATGGATACTCCGGGCTAGAGGGCTCGGGACCGCTCACTGGCGTCGACAAACGAATAAATCCTCCTGTTGAAGCAGGCACAGCAACATACAGAAACCATCCATCCGTCACCGAGTAGTAGCGCAGATCGGTACCGACACCCTCTCGAGAGGCCTCCTGGAGCTCCTTGCTGTCCAGCTGATTTTCAGTCCTTTCAAAGTCTTCATTAGGATACAGAGAATCCGTCACTACCTGACCTTCTTGACTAATGATCTCGATCCGATACGCTATCTCTTCCCCAATAGCACCTACAGCCGAAGGATTCAGATCAAACTGCACCTGGACCAATCGGGCGTGGTGCACCAGACCCTGACGTATCGTTTCCAGTTGAAATCTCTTGATCGATTTCTGATTCCAGGCAACCAGCAGAACCCAGACACAGATTCCTCCCAAAATATAGATCAGAACACGTCCCTTCCGCATGCTCATGTTAGCCACCGCTTTGCACCCGATTCCATCGGAACAAACGATGCCGAGTTCGGTTCATTGGATCAGGCACGAGGATGATACCTGTCATAGATCTGTTTGAGTCGCTCACGAGTTACGTGAGTGTAAATTTGGGTAGTGGAAATATCTGCGTGACCGAGCATCATCTGAACTGACCGCAGATCAGCACCATGCTCCAGTAAATGGGTGGCAAAGCTATGTCGCAGAGTGTGGGGACTGAGATTTTTTTCGATACCTATTCTCCGTCCGTACTTTCTCACCATCAGCCAAAAATACTGTCGCGTCATTCGCTTTCCTTGTTGTGTCACAAACAAATGGATACTGGACCTTCGCCTCCGCAGAAAATGATATCTGGCCCCTGCCAGATATCTCTGAACGAAATCCAACGCCGAATCTCCCAATGGGACAATCCTCTCCTTGGAACCTTTTCCAAATGCTCTCAGAAATCCTGCTTCGAAATTGATCTCTTCAGTTCGAATGCAAACCAATTCACTGACTCTCAAACCAGTGGCATAGAGCACCTCCAACATGGCCCGATCGCGTAGGCCGTGGGGCCGGCTCAGATCGGGCTGCTGCAGAAGCTGCTCTACCTCTTCTTCGCTCAAATACTTGGGTAAAGTTCTCCAAGTTTTGGGAGATTCCAGTGTTTCCGTAGGATCCGCCTGGATGTAGCCATCCAGTAGAAGGAACTGAAAAAAGGAACGCAGGCTGGAAATTCCTCTCTTCACCGAGGGCGGCGAAAGATCCTCGTAAAGTCTTCGAACGTACTCGGACAGCTCCAGTTTACTCACTGCAGCGACCTGGCACTTCCGGGACAGCAGATAGGACAAAAACTGCCGGATATCCCGCTGGTAGGCCGCCACTGTGTTGGGCGCCAGGCCCTTCTCGACCTGAATATGATTGAGGTAATTGCGAAACACTCTGTCTTGCATACTCAACGTTTAGCCAATCGGAAAAGATAGCGAATTTCTCTGATGCGCAGCAGCTCGCAACAGCCAAAATAGACAAGAATTCCCGCACTGATGCAGACGGTTAGCGCTACCAGCTCTTGAACCAGTCCTTTTTCTTCCCACACCCCATTAAAGAACTTATCCAACCCGTACACCATCCCTCCCATGACGGTTGCGGCGGCCACCGATCTCATTACCACGGAGGGCACCCTATAGCATGGAAACGATCCCAACCGGCGCTTGAGCCCTCTGATCAACAAGACATTACTGAGCGAGACAGACAGGGCGGTTCCGAAAGCCAGTCCTACAAATCGGTACTCGGATGGAAGAATGGCGAAGACTAGAACCAGGTTGATCACCAAGTTGCTGATCACGGCAATCACGCTGATTCGAACTGGAGTTCGAGTGTCTGCCAAGGCATAGAAGGTGGGGATATAGATCTTGTTACAACTATAAGCAAAGAGTCCCAGCGAGTAGAAAATCAAGGCATAGGCCGTGTACTGGGTGTCACTCGAGGTAAAACTGCCACGTTCGAACAGCACCTGCACGATCGGCACAGCTAAAACAATCAATCCAACCGTGGAGGGTATCGACATCAGCGCCACCAGCTTGATGGAATTGGCAACCGTCTCTTTCAGTTCTTCCCAGTTTTCTTGAGCAGCAAAAATCGACACTTCCCGCAGGTTGACCATACCCATTGCCACTCCAAAAAGCCCAATCGGCAGATAGAGAATTCGAAAGGCATAGCTGAGCCAGGAAACCGGACCATTTTCCTGCAAAAAGGAGGCGATCTGAGTGTTAACCAGGACGTTGAACTGAAGGGCGCCCACCCCCACAACAGCCGGGGCAAGAAGAGTGGCAATTCTCCTGACTCCCTCGTGGTTCAGCCTGATCTTGAACTGGAACCGATACCCCAGTCTCCACATGAGCCGAAACTGTATGCAGCACTGAAGAAAGCCTCCTGCCACTGCTCCGACGGCCATGGCATAGACCGGGACGATTCCCCACTCCTTAAATTGGGGCACCAGAAAAAGACCGGACAGAATGACCATCACGTTAAAAACTGCCGGGGCCAGGGCTGGAATGAAGAAGTGGTTGAGTGTGTTGAGTATCCCCATGGCAACGGAAGCCATCCCTATCAACATCAAGAAGGGGGAGAGGATTTTCAACAAGACGGAGGTGACCTCCAGTTTTTCCGGGGAGTCAGCGAATCCGGCTGCCAGTAGAAACACGAAGTACTTGGAGAAGATCAGGAAGATCAGGGTCACCCCACCCAGAATAATGATCATCCAACACAACACCAGGTTGGCAAGAAACCAGGCCTCCGATCGACCCTTCCTGTGCAGGAAATCAGTGAAGGTGGGAACAAAGGCGGAGCTGAGAGCTCCCTCGGCAAACAGATCTCTAAGCAGGTTAGGGATTCGGAAAGCGACCAGCCAGGCATCGTTGTAAAGACCAGCCCCAAATAACTTCGCGAAGACCTGATCCCGTATCAGTCCCAGAATCCGGCTTAGAAAAACGGCTAAACTAACCTTTCCCGCTGCGCGAGCCGATTGTGTTGGTTGAGCCATGTAAGATCAGCCGACCGGTTGCTCCCTCCAGTTCACCGGGCGGCCAACCGGTAGACAGACAGCCGGGATCAGGGGCACCTGCCCCGGGTGCGGTTCGAAACATTTAATCTCAAAAATCGGTTCTCTGCCCCCAGCAGACACCTAACCTAAGCTATCATTCTTACCTGAATTATTTTCCAACAGGAGCCAAAATCTCATGAAGTTAGGAGAAATCGCTCGTCAGCTGAATTGTGACCTCCGCGGGTCAGCCGATCTAGAAATCACCGGTGTAGCCGGAATCGAGGAGGCCAAGGAGGACGAAGTGACCTTTGTCTCCAACCCCAAGTATCTCTCTAAGATCCAGTCCACCCAGGCTGGTGCGATCATTCTCTCACCCGAAGCACCCGATACACCCACCGCCACCTTGGTTTCAGACAATCCGTATCTGGCCTTTGCCCGCGCCATAGAGCTCTTCTATCGACCTCCAAAACCCCCGCCGGGCATACACCCAACGGCGACCGTCGCCGAGAGTGCGAAACTGGGAGAAAACTATTGCATCGGAGCCAACACAGTGATTGGAGAGGGAGTGACACTTGGAGACAATGCCATCCTGCACCCGAATGTGGTCCTCTATCCCCAGTCCGAAATCGGCAATGATTTTCTGGCCCACTCTCATTCCATCGTGCGTGAGCACTGCAGGATCGGTGATCGGGTCATCTTGCAAAACGGTGCGGTTGTCGGTGCAGACGGCTTCGGATTTGCACCCGATGGCGAAAAACATTACTACAAGATTGTCCAATCCGGCATTGTTGTTCTGGAAGACGATGTCGAAATGGGGGCTCACTCCTGCATCGACCGAGCAACGGTAGGAGAGACACGAGTCAAAACAGGGACCAAGATTGACAACTTGGTCCAGATAGGACATGGATCACTGGTGGGACAGCACACCATTCTGGCCTCCCAGGTCGGATTAGCTGGAAGCACCCGAATTGGAGATCACGTCACCCTGGCGGGTCAGGTGGGTGTGGCCGGGCACTTGGTCATCGGAGATCGGGTGACCGCCACCGCCCAGACCGGCATTGCCCGATCGGTGGAAGAAGGAAAGATCATCTCCGGATCTCCGGAAATGGAGTCTGGCCTGTGGAAGCGAAACTATCTCCTGATGCATGAACTTCCCCAACTGGTTCGTACGGTAAAAGGCCTCGAACAGGAAGTGGCGGAGCTCAGGAAGAAGCTGCCCTCTGACCGGACGGACAACTGACAACTGACAGGGTACCCGCCCGGTCAGGGGTCAGGTGGTTAGGGGTCAGTTGTCAGCCCAGTCAATCGACAGTCTTCTTCACTCGACACTCGACAATCGTCAATCGACACTGGTCAGGCGGTCAGGGGCGACTCACTGGTAGTAGTCCAGTCCCAGATGCGTGATTTGTTCCTCACCCCTCATGTAGCGAAGGGTATTCGTGAGTTTCATCAGCTGGATAAAAAGATCATGTTCGGGATACAGATCGGGTAGAGTCATGGGACTCTTGAAATAGAAGGAAAGCCATTCCTGAAGGCCATACATCCCGGCACGTTTGGCGAGATCCAGAAACAGAACCAGATCAAGTACCAGCGGGGCAGCCAAGATGCTGTCGCGACACAGGAAGTTAATCTTGATCTGCATTGGATAACCCAGCCAGCCGAAGATGTCCAGATTGTCCCACCCTTCCTTGTTGTCCTTGCGCGGAGGATAGTAGTTGATCCGAACCTTGTGATAGAAGTCGGAATAAAGCTCGGGATAGACATCGGGTTGCAGAATATGCTCCAGCACCGAAAGTTTACTCTCTTCCTTGGTTCGAAAGGAGTCCGGATCATCCAGCACCTCCCCATCCCGATTTCCCAGAATGTTGGTCGAAAACCAACCCGATAGTCCCAACAACCGAGCCTTCAGCCCCGGGGCAATCATTGTCTTTATAAGAGTTTGACCCGTTTTGAAGTCTTTTCCACAGACGGGAACGTGGTTTTTCTCGGCCAGTTCATGGAAGGCAGGAACATCCACTGTCAGATTGGGTGCGCCGTTGGCAAAAGGAATGCCCAGCCGAAGAGCTGCATAAGCATAGATCATGCTGGAGGGGATATCTTCATGGTTGTTTTTTAATCCCTCCTCCAGCTTTGCAAGTGACTGGTGGACCTCACCAGCACGGATGAAGATCTCTGTGCTCCCGCACCAGATCATCACCATGCGACTCACAGATTTGTCTTTCTCAAACTGCTGAATTTCCTCAATCAGCTGCTCGGCCAGCTCCCATTTGGTGTCTCCCTTTTTGACATGGGTCCCATCGAGTCTCTTGACGTATCGGCGGTCGAAAATAGCCTTCATGGGACGGACATTTTCCAATTCTCCCTTGAGCTGATCCAGTAGACCAGCTTCCAAAACACCCCCCTTGACGGCCGACGTGTAGGCGTCATCTGAGAACAGATCCCAGGCTGCGAACACCAGATCGTCAATCGAGGCCAGGGGAACGAAGTCGAGAATTTTAGGAGTCTTCCTCTCGGTTCTCTTGCCCAACCGTACAGTGCCCATCTGTGTGAGCGAGCCAACCGGCTCTCCCAGGCCTTTCTTGATCGCTTCAACACCCGCAACAAAAGTAGTGCTAACCGCACCCAGACCGACCAACAGGACACCCAGTTTTCCTTTGGGAGCTGCGATCTCGATTCCTTTTCCAACCATCTCTCTCACCTACCTCTCGAATTTCTTCTGCGATCCTGACTCTCAGAGGGTCGACTCCGCCTTGTTTAAGGAGCTCTCGTGTACGATTTCCGAGATGTCAGCAATTTTTAAGAACAGTTGAGAAATATCATAGAGCAAGCCCAAACGATTTCGACGCAGCTTCTCTTCTTTCGTCATGACCAGTACCTTGTCGAAAAACTGATCCACGACACCTCTCAATCCAGCAATTTCCTTCAGAGCCTTCAAATATTCCTGATTTTCTAGAAGAGTTTCCACTTTCGGATGCAAGGTCGAATAGGCATCAAAGAGTGCCTTCTCCTCAGGCTCCGTCAGAGCATCCTGCGACACGGGGTTAACCTCCTCTGCCTGCCTGATGAGGATGTTCTTGATTCTCTTGTAAGCAATGGCTAGCGCCTCGAAATCCTCCTCACCCCTGATTTTCGACAGAGCCTGGGACTTTTCGAAGGTCCTGTAAACACTCTCACTGGCCACTGACAGGACGGCATTCAAGACATCGTACGGAACCCCTCTCTGCTGGAATACATGGCGTAATCGCCGCTCCATAAACTTCAACAAGTCAACCTGCCGCTCTCCGTCCAGTGGCGCCGGCAGGCTCTTTTGTGCCAACTCCACCAAGTGTCCCAGGGAGTACTCCAAACGGTGGTCCAGCATTACCTTGACCAGACTCTGAGCCTGGCGCCGAAGGGCAAAAGGATCGCTGGAACCCGTGGGAATGATCCCCACACTGAAACACCCCACCAGAGTATCCACTTTATCGGCAACAGAAAGCAAAGCTCCCAGCGGGGTGGAGGGGGATTCATCCTCCAGAGAAACGGGCCGATAATGTTCATAGATGGCTTTCCAGACTGGTTCAGGATAGTTCTCTCGACACGCGTACAGCCCTCCCATAATCCCTTGGAGCTCAGGAAACTCGCGGACCATGTCGGTGGTCAGATCTGCCTTGCACAAATTAGACGCCGACTCCAGGTTCGGGTCCTCATGCAACTGTGCGCACAGCAGCCGCAGTCGTCCGGTCTTGACTCCGTAACTCCCCAGTTTGTCCTGAAACAGAATCTGGTCCAACTGCCCAATGCGCTCCTGAAGAGGCTTCTTGCCATCGCTCTCCCAAAAGAAAGCGGCATCCTCAAGTCGGGCCGTCAGGACTCGCTCATGGCCCTTTTGAATCTTCCCTGAAGGATCCCCATCGGTGTTGGCGATGGTTAGAAAATAAGGCTGAATCTCTCCCGATTCATTCACCAGAGAGAAGTACTTTTGATGATGTCGCATGACCGTGATCAAAACTTCCTTGGGCAGATCAAGAAAACGATCGTTGAAACCGCCACGAATAACACTGGGAAACTCATTCAAGTTGACCACCATCTCCAGAAGTTCCGGATCCGACACCACCTGTGTCCCTTTCGGTGTTTCAGCATCCATTTCATGAGCAATTTTCTCCGCTCGTTCGCGGATATCTACAAGAACATAGTTCTTTCGCAGCTGGTCCAGGTAGTCGTCCACCCGGGTCAATTCAATCTCCTCTGCTCCTAGAAAACGATGTCCGCGCGTCGTTCTACCCGCTCTGATTCCTTCAAATTCGAGAGGAATTACTTCCTGATTCCACAGTGCCACACACCACCGTAGCGGGCGTATGAAACGAAAACGGCTAGCTCTCCAGTACATGGTCTTGGGCCAGACAATCGCCCCCACCACTTCAGGCACAATCTCCAGCAAGATCTCAGGGACGGGCTTGCCCGGTATCTTCTTCCGATGACCCACATAGGGACCCCGTTCGGTCTCAATAAGTTCAAGGTCCTTTACAGACACGTCGTTCTTGCGTGCAAAACCTTCTGCCGCCTTGGTCGCCTGCCCTTTTGGATCATAGGCAGCAGACTTGGGAGGCCCCATGATGGTCTCTTCCTGGTCCGACTGCTGATCCGGCAGACCTTCCAGCAAGACACTCAAGCGGCGGGGGGTGCCCAGATGGGTAGCCGATGGACACGGGATCTGACGCTGTTTCAATAATTCCTGCAAACCCTCAGACAACCGTCTGAGAGCAGGAGAAATCAAGTCCGCCGGAATCTCTTCCACACCCAGTTCAAATAGAAATTTATTCGTCATGGGTATTCAGGTACTGGCTGGCAATTTGTACGGCTAAGCTGCGAACTCGAGCAATGACCCCCACCCGTTCAGTAGCGCTGATCGCTCCGCGACTGTCCAGCAGATTGAAGGTGTGGGAACATTTCAGACAGTAATCATAAGCCGGCAAGACACAGCTGTTCTCCAGGCAACGCCGACTCTCCTTTTCATAAGAATCGAAGAGAGAAAAAAGCATCTCAGTATCTGCCACCTCAAAATTGTATTTTGAGAATTCGTACTCCTCCTCCTGCTTAATCTGACCGTAGGTCAACTCTTGATTCCAGGGAAGCTCAAACACACTCCCAGTGCCGGCAAGAAAAGTAGCAATTCGCTCAAGGCCATATGTAATTTCCGCCGAAATCGGCATCAGGTCCATTCCACCAGTCTGCTGAAAGTAGGTGAACTGGGTGATCTCCATTCCATCCAGGAGCACCTGCCAACCAATTCCCCAAGCTCCCAAGGTAGGACTCTCCCAATCATCTTCCTCGAAGCGCAGATCATGTTCCTGTAAAGGGATTCCCAATTTTCTGAGACTTTCCAGATAGATGTCCTGTACCTGATCGGGTGAAGGCTTCAGGACCACCTGGAGCTGATAATGACGACAGACTCGGTTGGGGTTCTTTCCATACCGGCCATCTTTAGGACGTCGAGAGGGTTGAACATAGGCAACGTTGTAGGGACGAGTTCCAAGAACCCTCAAAAAGGTCTCCGGATGCATGGTTCCCGCTCCCACTTCAATATCATAAGGCTGCTGGATAACGCACCCGTAGTCCATCCAGTATTCCAGCAACTGATGGATAATCTTCTGAAACGTAACCATTCCCTACTTGATCCCGATTGCGCCTGAGAAATACAAGGGGCGACCCACCAGGTCGCCCTTACAATAACTGCTTCAGCATTTTCCGTGCCTTGAGCTGTTTCTCAAGATGGTATTCTACCAACTCACCGCACAGACGATCTAATCTTTCGGCTTCTTCCGGAGAAAGACTAAGACTGACCAACTCAGCGGGATGAAGTTTCATTATTCTTCGGCTCTTGGCCGCCAGCTTACCGGGCAGTCTTTCTTCAAATTCCGGCAGAACACCTTCCAACTGTAGAAGCCACAACTCAAAATATCTGGCAAGCAGTTCAACAGAAGCCGTCCGACTGGCCTCCAGTACGGCCAGAGCCAAACGGAACAACTTTTCGCTCTCTTCCTCCTCCTTAGAAAACTCGTTCAGCAGTTCGGCAAAATAGCTTAAATAGAGGCTCGTCTCCCAGGTTATTCGTTCAGTCGAAAACGCCTCGAGAGTCTCACAGCTTTGAATGACCGACAGATCCTGGTGTTCTTTTCGTGAAAAAGTCAATTTCAAATAAGTGAGGGGCTCCAGACTGCTGCCGAATCGAGCAGCCGTCTTTTTGGCGCGGTATGCGACCCCTCTCACCTTGCCGAAATCACGGGTTAAAAACACAACTATCTTGTGTGACTCTGAGTAAGGATAGGTCCGAAGCGTAAGGGCTTCAGACCTGTGTGCGCTCATGAGACTGGAAGATGCTGCAACATGTAGGTAGCCAGCCCCAAAAACGACAGAAACCCAATTGCATCAGTAAAGGTGGTCACGAAAATGCCGGAGGCAAGGGCTGGATCAATGTCCATCTTCTTCAAAAAGAGAGGGACCAGGGTTCCCAACAGGCCGGCAACCAAAAAGTTGATAATTATGGCACCACCCAAAACCACTCCCAACACATAGTTCCCCTTCCACAGATAGGCCACCGCACCGGCAAGGACTCCAATTGCAATTCCATTGCTGACACCGACCACCGTTTCTTTCAAAAGGACTGATTTGCTGTTCTCCCAACTGACTTCTCCCAAAGCCAGTCCACGCACAATCACGGTTAAGGTCTGGGTCCCCGAGTTTCCACCCAGGCCGGCCACCACAGGCAAAAAAACCGCCAAGAAAGAAAACCGGGCAATCGTCGGCTCATAAAGCGCCACAATCGTGGCCGCCAGCATGGCAGTGGCCAAATTCACCACCAGCCAGGGCAGACGTTTTCTAACTGAGGTAAACGGTCCCGTATAGACATGATCATCTGCCTCGACTCCAGCCAAATAAAAAATGTCCTCTGTGGCCTCCTCCTTGATCACATCGATAACATCGTCCACGGTAATAATACCCGCCAGTTTGTTCTCCTGGTCGACCACAGGAATTGCCAGCAGATCGTAAAGAGCAACCTGACGCGCCACTTCTTCCTGATCCGTATCGGTACCCACTGCGATAACATCGGTGGTCATGACCTTCTTAAGAGGTGTACTGGGTGGCACCACCAATAGTTGGCGCAGTGACACCACTCCAACCAGGTGTTTTCGATCATCGACAACGTAAAGGTAAAACACCATTTCCAGATCCTGAGCGGTTTGAATGGTATTGATCGCCTCATTGACCGACAGTTTTTCATGAAGACAGAACACGTTGGGCGTCATAATGCGGCCGGCCGTTTCCTCCTCGTACTGAAGCAGCCCCTGAACCTCAGCTGACTCCTCCCGGCGCATACCCTCCAGGACCTGTTCTGCAGTCTCCTCCGGCAGTGCTGAAATAAACACGGCAGCCGAATCGCTCTCCAATTCCTGGAGTACTTTGGTGATCTCCTCGGTGGATAAGTCGGCCAACAGATCCAGCCCACGCTCGGGACCGAAGGATTTTAGTGTTTCGGCCGCCAGAGACCGATCGTACTGCCTCAACAGCGAGAAGACTGACCTCTGATCCCGGTCACTCAGATCCAACATGATCCGGGAAACATCAGCTGGACGAAGCTTGATCAGGAGGTTGGTTACATGGCTGTGTGCATTTCTCCTAAGCAACCTTCTGATCGATCCCGTCATGACCTGAATTTTTTGAACGTGCATGGCTAAATCTCGCTCTCGGTGCCTGTTCAGCAGCCCGCAACCACTCTAACAAATGGCATAAAATTTTCCAATCCTTCGGTCTGAAGTAGAAAAGAGGGGATAGAGTAGATTGTTTCCCTTGTTTTCTTAGGGAAGGAGATAAGAACGAATCAAGAGTAACTTAAGTTCTTATCGGTTGTGATGAAGATCGCACTTTTCAAGTCGAAACGCTCTCAGACTCCTGCGCGCGGTACTTCAGAAATTGATAGCCCCGGTACAGCAGACCACTACAGAGATAGATGGCTGCGATACTCATCAAAACCTCTTGAGAATACCAGATGACACCAGCAACCAGCAGCGCCAGCATCAACACATTCAGATGGGGTTTCCCGCGGCTCAGACTCATCCGTTTGAAGGAAGGATAGGGTATTGTGCTGATCATCAGAAAGGCGAGCAAAAAAATGATGCCTACCAGATAGAACTTAAACAGTGTCGTCTGAGGAGACTGCCCGAAAATGTGAACAGTGGCAGCTATGAATCCAGCACCGGCAGGGATGGGAAGCCCGATGAAATGCTTTCTGCCACCTTGAAGATTGAAACGGGCCAATCGAATGGCTCCACAGATGAGGAAAACGAACGCAGAAAAAGGTCCAAACTTGCCAAAGTCGGCCAATCCCCATGAATAGACCAAAATCGCCGGAGCGATACCAAAGGTGATAACGTCAGCAAGAGAATCAAACTCTCCACCAAAATCACTTGTGGCATTGGTCATCCGCGCTACCCGGCCGTCCAGACCATCCAGCACGACCGCGATCCCAATGGCTATGGCAGCACTGTCGTACCGACCATTCAAGGTTGAAATCACTGCGAAGAATCCGGCAAACATGTTGGCTACCGTGAATACACTGGGCAGCAAATACATACTGCGCCGAAACCTTCTTGGCGGATCCAAGAGGTCCTCTCCCCCATCCACCAACTGTTTCTTTTTTTCAGGTTTCACAGGTCCTGCTTCCAATAGGCGATAACGCTGGTGCCGGCTGTCACACGATCACCTGCTTTGACAGCAGGTTCACTCTCAGGAGGCAATATGATATCTACACGGCTACCAAATCGAATTAGCCCTATTCTATCACCTTTGCCAACCCGCTGGCCCTTCTTTTTCCAAAACCGAATTCGTCGGGCCACTATTCCGGCTATAAGTGAAAAGGTCAACTCATGCTCGCCGGAAATAGTGACCGACAATTGTTCGTTCTCCACTGATGCCCGCTCGTCATAAGCGACTCTGAACTGCCCTGGCCGGTACTTTTCTTCTGTGATGACGCCTCCGATGGGCGCCCGGGTGACATGAACATTCAGAACCGAAAGAAAAATGCTTACGGCAACATGGTCTCCTCTCGGCTCCAATCGGATGATCTTGCCATCAGCAGGGCTTACAATAGCCCGTCGATCATCTGGAATGCTCCTGTCCGGATCTCGAAAAAAAAAGGCCACCGCTGCTCCCAGCAGCAACAGAGAAAAGGTGACTCCGGGAAGGTCTCCCAACCAGGAACCGAGTGCCAAAACCGCTAGGGGAGTCAGGAAATAGTATGCGTCTCTTGCCATGTTTTCCTGGTTATGAAAACAAAACGAGCCCGCTTGCAAAGGCCCCAGTTGGAGCACTGCAAGCGGGCTCCGGAAATGAGTCTGGACATCTTCAGGCAGACTGTTGTGTCTGATGACGATGTATGCGGAGTTGCATCTGATCTTTCAGAGCTAATTTCTTTTTCTTTATAACGCTTTCGTCAAGTTGATCCTGTGTATTCAGATACGGCTTACTGACCAGTTCCTCCAGCTGTTGTTCATAGGTCCTGTGCTGATCCGCCAGCTCGCGGAATGTCTGGTCATTCTCGATCAGATACTCTTTCACATCGATCTCATCCATAGGCGATGCTCTCCTCCCTATAATACTGTGGATTACTGGATTGAAAATATCTGTCGGTCGGTCTTGGCTTCGCTTGTTAGGCATGCCTTGTCTCTCCAATCTATCAGATCCTGCACAGTCGATCAAGCATCAAACTCATCACAAACGAGACCAAGTCTTACTCCCCTCATAAATCACCTCTCCACAGAAAGGCGCCCTCTGCGACGGTGCCTTTCCAAACCCAGCTCAATGAGTCTGTCCAGAAGGCAGCCGTAGGAGAGTCCTGACGCTTCCCACAACCTCGGATACATGCTGATCCGGGTGAATCCCGGAATTGTATTGGCTTCATTGATCCAGAATTTGCCCGTATTCTTGTCCAGGAGGCAATCAATCCGGGCCATACCTTCCAGCTGAAGCGCCCCAAATGCTGCTAAAGCCCACTGCTGTGCCTGTTGAGCTTGATCTTCAGACAACGGTGCTGGAATCAAAAGTTGGCTCTCCTCATCAATGTACTTGGCTTCATAATCATAGAACTCACTGGAGGGAACAACCTCACCGGCTACCGAAACTTCGGGGTGATCATTTCCCAACACCGAAAGCTCGATTTCCCGAGCTTCAATGCCCTGTTCACACAAAACGTAATCGTCGTATTGAAGGGCGACTTCGATGTGTGAAGCCAGATCCCTTCTTTGTTTACTCTTA
>JAUXKG010000031.1 GCA_030624355.1 Acidobacteriota bacterium | reverse complement strand
GATTGTGAATCAGGCCGGGCACTATGTTTTTCGCGACCAGGCCGACAAGGTCAATCGGCTGGTCAAGGAGTTTATCTATAGTTTATAAACCAGATTAGATAAACTTATTTAATAGACTGACAACAAACATTATTTAATAGAATTATCCAACCAGACTGTGGGATCTTCCAGTGGCGGCCCTGAAGTTCCATTCGAGGCTTGTTTTTGTAAAGTGATGGCTCGCCAAACAGAAACGGAGGGCAGCAAATCGTGGCAGAGAGACCGATCATTTCCCCTGGAGAATGGATCACAATAGGAGCGAAGGGATTGATGGAGGCAGTGGTTTGTGGGCTATCCGAAGACTCCGCCTCCGGGAAGACATTCATCCAGTGTATCTACCTGGATGGAAGCGACCGCGTGATCTGCGGTGAGCTGGAGTGGAGGGAAACCTGCTGGGAGTTTGCGGGACGCCCGGGAGATTACGCGGACAACAAGGAAGGCCTTTCCGATTACGTGCACATTCTGAGAGCAGGCCGCTAGCGGGATGTCGATTGACGAGTTTCGATTGACGATTGTGATGTATTCGAGCATTCGAAAATCATCGATCGAAAATGAGCTAAAGACTGTCCCCTCTTTTCTTAAAACTCCTGAATAGTGCTGCACACCGTTTGAATTTGCTCTTCCGTGATTTCAGGGAAAAGAGGAAGAGACAACACTTCGGCACAGGCTCGCTCGGCGACGGGAAGCTGGCCCGGACGGTATCCAAGGGATTGGTAGGCTTTTTGGAAAGGGATGGCCCGTGGATAGTGTGTGCCGGCACCGATTCCCCTTTGATTGAGGAAGTTGAGCAATTCGTCCCTCTTTTGGGAGCGAATCACATAGAGGTGGAAGACGTGTGTGGAGTAGGGTGCGATGACGGGAGAGCGGAATTTACTTCCGTCAAGATACTGATCATAAAGAGAAGCTGCGGCACGGCGCTTTGAATTCCATTCGGCCAGATGTTTAAGCTTGACTCTCAAAATGGCCGCTTGAAGGGTGTCAAGTCGACTATTGAAGCCCAAAAATTCGTGTTGATATTTCTGCCGCTGCCCGTAGTTTCGCAACATCTTCAGGCGATCGGCCAGTTGTGGATCATTGGTGACTGCGGCTCCGCCGTCGCCGAAGGCTCCCAGATTTTTACCGGGATAGAAGCTGAATGCCCCTAGATGACCGATCGAGCCAACCGGCTTTCCCTTGTATTGAGCGCCGTGTGCCTGGCAGGCATCTTCAACAACCTTTAGTTCCTTCTCGCCTGCTATTTCCATAATGGGATCCATATCGGCCGGCTGTCCATACAGGTGTACCGGGAGGATTGCTCGGGTTCGATCAGTAATCAGTTCCCTGATGCTGGCCGGATCGATTGTGTAGGTCTCGGGATCCACGTCAGCGAAAACGGGTGTGGCCCCAGTAAAAGAGATGGCTGAGGCGGTGGCGATGAATGAGTTGGCGGCTGTGATCACTTCATCTCCCGGGCCGATGCCGCAGGCTCGCAAACCCAGGTGAAGGGCATCGGTGCCTGAGGCCAGGCCGACGGCCTGCCGGCCTTTACAAAAAAGGGCAAAGTCGACTTCGAAGTCATCCACCTGCTGTCCCAGGATGAAATTTGCATTGACCATCACCTGCTGCACGGCTTCGATGAGTTCGGCTGTTAGGGTCTGATACTGGGTTTTCAAATCTACCAACGGGATATTCATAGTGACTCTCCTATGATTCGATACAACCCCCAAATCCCAGTGACACCGGCCACCTTTTCAAACAGATCAGGTCGATACTCCATCCACAGCATTTCAATGGAGGGGGGATGGAAACACATGACATGGGTCACTCACTGCTGGAGGAGTCTACCGGCCCAGGAATCAAATTGTGCATACTTTTCCCGAGTCCCCTCTGGACCGAAATCGATGATCTCTCCGGAGCGGCTGACGGGTATATAGAAGATTCTGTTCTGCAGGTTTCGTCCCATGAAGAAATACATTGCCCAGTTATCGGCCTTTTGCCAGGGTCCTGCGGTGACGGCGATGTGCTTGGGCGATTCCGGCTCGTCTACAAGTTCTGACGCAGCGGCCCAGTACTTTACCGTAGGATGCATCAAGTCGCTTTGGCCGGCTGCGCGATAGCGGGTGAAATCTTTGTAAAAGGCCAGTGCGGGTAGCAACAACAGGGGAGCCAGCACTGCAGTTGCCGTCAGCAGGCGAGGATGCGTCCATCTGCCAGGCAGACCGGACAGGGAGAAAATGAAGACAAGCAGCAGGACCAAGGACAGCGGAACGGTCAGGCGCTCAAAGGCTGCCCAGCCGTAGAAGATCCCTCCGGCGATGTGCAAGACAGTGGCCAGCCCCAAATAGAGAAGGTACAGTTCGGTGGTCTGACTCCTATGACGACACCAGGAAAGACTCAAGAGCACCACAACAGAGGCAATGGGGATCAGGAAACGTCCATTGTATTCTCCGAAATGAATCCTCACCACCGAGAAACCAGGGCTGTAATAGAAAAGAGCGAAAGCTCCCATGAACCCAATACTGAGGATAGCGATAGAAGTCTTCTTGAACGAATACGATGGAAAGATCACCAGAAAAAGGACCAGCGGAAGAAGGGTCATAACACTCAGATGAAGAGAGGGCGTGGTCGGCCAGCGTAGCAGCCATTTCAAGGATATTTTTTCCGACGACCAGATGTAGGGTTCCAGACTGAGAAGATCCTGGTACCAAGTTAAAGTTGGGGGAGATACTCCCAGCGTCAGACCACCAAGACTGATAGGCATCGGTGAGAGCGGATAACCGGTCCATTGAAGGTTGTAGGCCAGCCAGGGAACCAGGATGGCCAGGGCCGCCAGACCACCAGCCAGAATCCATTTTCCAGTGGAGAGCTGCCGGTTGCGTGCCATGAACCAGCCCATGAGGGGTAACAGCACAGCCGCCACTGGCAAAGCGGTCACCTTGATTCCAGAGGCCACTCCAAACCCAATGACAGCAAGAAGTGCACTGGGTTTATCCCGGTATCGCAAAAAGCGAACGGCAAACATCAAGCTGGTTATCAAGACCAGGCTGTTTCCCAAATCGACATAGCTGGCTCCCACCGAAAGGTGTGCAGCAGGTAAGCACAGAACGTAGATGGTTCCGATGCAGGCGTATTTGGATTTGAGGCCAAGTTGCCGACCCAGTCCGTAGAGAGCCAATCCGAGAAAAAGCCACTGAAGTGGATCCACCAGACCCACCAGAAGATCGTTGTGGAAAGGCAGCATGGCCCAGGCGGTAAAGATCTCTCCTCCCCCGAAATAGGTTCGATACACACTCCATCCACCCGGAGCCTCCATGGAGGCCGGTCCGCCACTCTGTATCCACATGGCCGCTTTGACCGCGTGGTAGGTCAAGGTATCCCATCCCAGAGGGGGGAGAAGGACAGACCGAATACACTTCACCAGGACAAACAGAGCAAACAGGTAGATCAGCCAGCGGTAGCGGCTGGCACTGTTGAGTCTCCAGACTCGAGCAAACCAACTCAGGTCACGCCACAGTCGGTGCAGGAACAGCGAGTAAGGATAGCCTTTCAGGCGTGCAGCGAAAACCAGTAGTCCGAGCAGCAACAGCACTGCAGAAAGCCGGAACTGTTCCAAGGGCAGCAGCAGGTGAAAGATCGCGGACATGAGCCACATGGCGATCAAAACGGTCGCACACCAGCGCCGTACGACATTGGCTCGGCCCAACAGGCGGTAGCTGAGGGAGCAGGAGAGGTAAAGTGTTCCGAAGATCAGGAACTCAGCACTGAGTGTACGGAGAAGAAAAGGAAGGAGTCCGTGGGAAGACATGGACTAGAAGGAAACGGACGTGCTGCTGGAA
Organism: Acidobacteriota bacterium; assembly: GCA_030624355.1. Taxonomy (GTDB): domain Bacteria; phylum Acidobacteriota; class UBA6911; order RPQK01; family JADFOI01; genus JAUXKG01. The sequence goes on along the minus strand of JAUXKG010000031.1, from coordinate 8,601 downwards.
CGCATTGACTGGTTGGCTGCAGTCAGGGCACGAACTACGGCCAAGCCATCCTGAGCATCGGTCAGAGGCCTCTCTCTTTTCAGGACACATTCCACGAAATGTTCGCACTCGCTGGTCAGGGGTTCCTTGCCTCCGACGGGTGGGATGGTGACCAGACCTTCCCGGAGAGTCAGGCGAAAGGCTCCGAAGGTGTCTGCATAATCTTCCAGTCTATCTACCCCTTTGTCATAGATTCTGACGGGTTCGTTCAGGTCCATGTCGTTCCAAACCACCATCTTCAGTTCTCCAACCACGGTGATCTCCCTAACCTTGCGTGGATGCAGCCAACTGGTGTAAATGGTGGCCATCACGTGATCAGGGTATTGGTAGTTGGCGACTACGGTATCCTCTCGCTCGGGAGACAGGTGCGCCAGACCCGAGGCGGTGACGGACACAGGAAGAGTCCCCAGCCAATAGTTGAAGATGCTCAAATCGTGGGTCCCTAGATCCCATAGGGCGTTGGCATCTGAGCGGACCGGTCCCAGGTTGGTACGAATGGCATGGAGGGAGATCACTCTGCCCACCGTTCCCTGCTGCAACAATTCTTTGACATACTGCACACCCGGGTTGAATTTGAAGACGTGTCCGACCATCAGGATAAGGTTGTTTTTGTCAGCCAGGGCCGCCAGTTCCTCGCATTCCTCGACACTCTGAGCCAGAGGCTTTTCAACCAGCAGATCCTTTCCCGCCAGGAGTCCCTGCTTGGCCAGTTGATAGTGGGTTGCGACGGGGGTGATGATGGCCAGAGCATCGGCGTTGGCATCGGCAATGGCAGCCTGGGTATCGGTCGTCATCTTCATATCGGGAAATTTGGCAGAGAGCTTCTGAATCCTTTTCTCATCCATGTCGCAAACCATTCCCACCCGGCACTGGGGCAGATTGGCAAAGTTTCGAATCAGATTGGGTCCCCACTGTCCTGCACCAATTATGTTTATCGTTATTGCTTGGTCGGTTGTCACTGATTCGTTACCTCCCGGGAAAATAGTCCCGGATAATGCATAATTCCGGTCTGGACATCTGCAGGAAGACTATTTGTTCAATACATACGATCAGACACAAGCTTCGGAGAGGATCGTAGGGTTGGAGTGATCGCTGGTTCGAAACTTCGGAGAGTATTCTCGGATGGGAGGAAAATCGATTTACTTGATACAGACAGATCGGATCTGCTTGATGTCAGTCTCTCCTGAGAATACTTTGAGAATTCCATCCTGTTTGAGGGTAGTCATCCCATCCGCTTTGGCCTGAGTGCGAATTTCCGCCACCGTTTTTTCTGATTGAATCAGGGCTTTGACCTCATCCGTACCCTCCAGCATCTCATGTATTCCTATGCGGCCCCGATAACCGGTGTCGCCACACCGCCCACAACCCTTGGCACGGAAAAGCTTTATGTCTTTGGAATACTCAATGCCGGTGCCGCCAAAATCCTCCTCCCCAAATTCTCTGACCAGTCTCTTGAATTCGTCCTCTTCCGGGTGATACTCCTCCTTACAGGAAGAGCACAGGGTTCGCGCCAGACGCTGGGCCACGATTCCCAGTATGGCATCGGCAAAGTTGAAGGGATCCATGCCCATGTCCAGCAGTCGGGTAATGGTCTCAGGAGCGCTGTTGGTGTGAAGTGTGCTGAAGACCAGGTGGCCGGTCAGAGAGGCCTCGATGCCTGTTTCACAAGTTTCCTTGTCCCGCATCTCACCCACCATAATGACATCGGGATCGGCGCGTAAAAAGGCTCGCATGGCACGGGAGAAGTCAAATCCAATCTTGGGATGAACCTGAACCTGGCGCAGTCCGATCTGCGTGATCTCCACCGGATCCTCGGCCGTCCAGATCTTCCTTTCCGGCTTGTTGATGAATTTGAGTGCCGAATGCAGGGTAGTAGTCTTACCCGATCCGGTGGGTCCGACTACCAGAATCAGTCCGTAAGGAAGTTCGACAATTTTGTGGAAGACCTCCAGATTGCGCTTGCTGAACTTCATCTTCTCCAGCGGCAGGGGTTCGCCGACAGCCAGAATTCTCATCACTACATCCTCGAGTCCTCCCGCGGTAGGCAGGGTGGCGACTCGAAGCTCGATGTCCCGGCCTCCGAACTTCTTGAACTTGATCTTGCCATCCTGGGGCAGTCGCCGCTCGGTGATGTCCAAATCGGCCATGATTTTGATCCGAGAGATCAAAGCCCGTTTGTATTGATAGGGAACATTCTGGTAGGGAGCACAGACACCGTCAAGTCGGAAGCGGATGTCCATTGGCTTCTTGCCCGGATACGGTTCCAGGTGAATATCGGAAACCCCTCTCTGATAGCCATCCGTGATGATCTTATTGGCCAGCTGAGCAATGGCGCTGTCACTTTCGGAGAATTCGTCAGCAGTCTCCTCATCGGCCGTATCCTCTTCCAAGGCAGCCATAATGTCATCCATGTTGCCTTCGTCGACAGGACCGCCGAAAAAGTACTCTATGAACTTCTGGATGTCGTCCGTCAAGCCGACACAATATTCAATCCGGGTTGATTTCAAAAGAGTCTGGACCATGTCCCGCTTGGTCAGATGGTTGGGGTCATCCATCAAAACGCTGATCTGGCCGTCCGCCTCCTGCAAAGGGACCCACAGGTTAGACCGCAGGTAAGCCTTTTTCAGGTTGTGCAGGATATCTCCGGGAATCGCCATTTTGTCGTCAAACTGGACGAAGCGACATTTGAAGAACTCGCTCAGTGCAGCGCCTACGTCCTCTCGACTGACGCCGAATTCTTTCATCAACAGCTGTTCCACGTCGGTTTTCTGTTCGCGAGCTTTGATGATCGCTTTTTCCAGCTCGGGCTCTGCCAGCACATTTTGACGAATCAGATAGTCAAATTTGGTGGGGCGCTTCTTGGTCAGGCGCTGTTGATTTTGAATGGCAATCCCCAGGATTTTGGCAATCTCCTGAGCCGACATTTCATCGTTCTGAGTGAAAGGGGAGTCGTCCTTGCGGTTGATTAACTGAAGAACACCTAGAGTCTGCCGATCAAACTGGATGGGGACAGCCAGTATTTGGGTAGTGCGATACCCGGTTTTGGCGTCCCAGGTCTTGTCAAAATTCAGGTCGGGATGAAGGGCAGTGATCTCGTCGTCGTCGTAGGCATCAAGAATATTCAACACAGTGTTGCTGAAGGCCGTATATCCGGCTACGCTCTCAGTGTTCATTGCAATACGGATCTCACTGACTTCGTTTCCGATTTTGAAACGGGAAAATATTTCGTTGGTGGCATCGTCGGTTACGTAGATCGTGATTCGATCGGCACGAAAGAGAGAAAGAATGCGATCCTTCAGATCAATGAGAATCGCATCCAGCTTCTCGGCTGCATTGATTTCGTTGGTAATTTCCTGAAGAGCCTGCCGGTAAGCGAGTTCCGCCTTGAGATCTCTGGTGCTCGTCTCTGAATATTTGGCTGCCTTGGTCGCCTTAGTTGCCATAGCCGGTCGGCCTCAAAAAAAAGGTCAGAACTTCAGGTGCTGACCTCTTTGGGTGCCTACTAATGTAAACTTTTCAGTTGCTTCTGGTCAAGTTTCCTTAGGGGTCTCACTCTACTCAATAAGTTGTCCCACCGAATTGTTGAACAGGACGAGTAATGCTTCTCGTGCCTGTTGCAGCCTCAAAATGTTTGAATGTCCCGGCTAATACGAAAATCCGGTTTATCCTCGTCCTCCTGGGAACCACTCTTTAGCTCCTCCGACTGAATCTTGAGGCGTAAATTGTTGGCGCTGTCGGCGTTGGACAGCGCCTGATCCTCATCGATGCGGCCTTCCATGAAGAGATCGAAGATGGCCTTGTCAAAGGTTTGGCAGCCCTCCTGCTCTCCCTGTTCCATGGCCTCCTTGATGACGTCGACCTCCCCTTTCTTGATCAGGTCCTTGATTCGAGGTGTATCCATCAGGATTTCCAGAGCGGCTACCCGCTTGCCGTCGATCGTTTTCAACAGGCGTTGGGAGACAATCGACCTGAGGTTCAGCGAGAGCTGCAGATAGATTTGAGAGTGGCGCTCTTCTTCGAAGAAGTTCAGGATGCGTTCGACCGCCTGATTGGCGTTATTGGAGTGCAGGGTGCCCAGACACAGGTGGCCGGTCTCGGCAAACGTGATCGCGGCTTCCATGGTTTCGGTGTCCCGAATCTCACCGATTAGGATCACGTCGGGGGCCTGGCGCAGTGTATTTTTTAGAGCCGTCTGAAAGGAGTCGGTGTCAAAACCCACTTCTCTCTGGGTGACCACACACTGTTTGTGGGGATGCACATACTCAATCGGGTCCTCGATGGTAATGATGTGGCCGGGTGAGTCCATGTTTCGATGATCGACCATGGCGGCCAGCGATGTGGATTTTCCGGAACCGGTGGCACCCACCACCAGGACCAAGCCGCGCTTTGTCATCACGATATCTTTCAGGATATCGGGAAGACCGAGATCTTCGATGGTCATGATCTCCACCTTGATCTGGCGGATGACCATCCCCGGATTTCCTCGTTGCTGAAAAACGTTGATGCGGAATCGTCCCAAACCCTCTTTGTGGACAGCTAGATTCATCTCATGAGTTTCCTCGTACTCGGCTCTCTGCTTCTCGCTCATCACTTCATGGCAGAGTTGGTCCAGCATCTCTTTGTTTAGTTGGTCGGTTTCTCGGCTAAAAACGCCTTCAACCACTTGAGTTGTTCCCTGGATCCGGTACATGGGAAGAAGATCCACTGTCAAATAGACATCGGAGGCATCGTTCTCCACCATCACCTGCAAAATCTCTTGGATCTCCATGTTCTTCTCCTAGAAGGTGCGCGTTTTATCGGGCTACAGGCCGTCGTGTGGGAGCGGCAGAGAACTGATCCGGATTCTCACTCTTGCTGGCGGCTTCTTCGCGGGTGATGCGACCTTTCTGGACCAGTTCGAGCAGGGCGGCATCCATGGTGACCATGCCATCCTTCGCGCCGGTCTGCATGGCGGAGGGAATCTGGTGAACCTTACCCTCTCTGATGAGGTGACGAACCGCGCTGGTGCCCACCAGTATTTCCAGAGCGGCCACTCGTCCTCCACCGACCTTCTTGCACAGGGTTTGAGTGATGATGGCCTGAATGGATTCTGCAAACTGAGTGCGGATCTGGGATTGCTGGGCCGCTGGAAAGACGTCGATCACACGATCAACGGTTTGAGGGGCGCTGGGAGAATGAAGGGTTCCGAAAACGAGGTGACCGGTTTCTGCCGCTGTCACTGCCAGCTGAATGGTTTCCAAGTCACGCATTTCACCCACCAGGATAATGTCCGGATCCTCACGGAGAGCACTGCGCAGTGCATTGGCAAAGGAGTGAGTGTGGGGACCCAGCTCCCGTTGGTTAACCAGACATTTCTTGGAGTTGTGAACGAATTCAATCGGATCTTCAACGGTCAGAATATGAGCCTCTTCATTGGTGTTAACGTAATCGACCATAGCCGCCAGTGTGGTGGATTTGCCGCTGCCTGTCGGACCTGTAACCAGAACCAATCCCTTTTCTTCTTCTGCGAGCTCCCTCAATTTGGGGGGAAGACCTAGCTCTTCGAAGCTCATGATTTGGGTGGGGATGGTCCGAAAGACGGCGGCTTTACCTCTGCGCTGCAAAAAGGCATTGACACGGAAACGGCCAATGTCTCCCAGCTCAAAGGAAAAGTCGAGCTCGTGAAGCTCTTCGAAGTTTTTGCGCTGTTTGTCACTCATGATGTCATAAATCATCCGATGCACTTCTTCATCCTGGAGAGGGTCGTACTCGAGTTTCTTCATGTCACCATGGATACGCAAAATCGGAGGTTCGCCAGCACTGATATGGACATCGGAAGCACCCTCCGTAACAGCAAACTGGAGCAGTTGAGTGATATTCATACTTCCGGTCCTTTCTCGGAGGGATTCTGGAGAAATGTTCTATATTTGAAGAAATTCTTTGCCAAAAGCTAGGCTCAATACTACTACAGATGCTCTGAGCTGGCAAGGAAAAGCAGGCTTGTCAATTCTCTCGAAGAGGCTGTCAGCAGGCCATTCCGCTCTCTATTCCACATTCACCTGTGTTCTGTTCTGCGCCTTTCCGCAGGATGGGAAAAGCCCACCTACCAGAAAGGTTGTGGTGGTCCCGATCAGAACATACCAGGTCCAGGCCACCGCTCCGCTAAAGTGAATTCCCAGTGTGATCAGCAGCCCGCTGATCATGCCTGCCAGGGCAGCCCTCTGACCGGTGTGAGCGGTCCATGTTCCCAGCAGGAAAACGCCCAGCACACTTCCCATGGTCACGCTCGTGATCGTAAGACCCGCCTGCAGGAGCTCTCCCCAGTTGCGGGCCAGCATGGCCATAGCTATTAGAAGAAAACCCCAGAAGAGGGTAGCCACTCGGGAGGCTCTCAAATAGTGAGCGTCGGTGGCATTTTGGGCAAGATACGTTTTGTAAAAATCGTTCACGGAAGAGGAAGCCAGGGAGTTAAGAGAGCTGCTCAAGGTAGACATGGCCGCTGCAAAGATGGCGGCAATAATCAGTCCGGAGATCCCAGGGGGCATCTGCTCGACAATAAAGATGGGAAAAATGCGATCGACTTGGTCCGGCTCCTGGGCGAGTGGGAAATGCTGGTAAAAGGTGAACAGGATGACACCCATGAGCAGGAAGAGCAGGAACTGAAGGAAAACGAATACACCGCTAACAATCAGAGCAATTTGGCTGCCGCGTGAGTTTCCGCAGGCTAGATAGCGCTGCACCATCATCTGATCCGTGCCGTGGGTGGCAAAAGTGAGAAAGGCTCCTCCCAGCAGTCCAGCCCAGAAGGTGTACGCAACATGCAAGCTGAGAGTGAAATCTAGGAGTCGAAATTTCCCGGCAGCAGACGCAACCACCACTACCTCCGACCAGCCGCCAGGGACTCCCTGCAGGGCGATGAAAAAAGCCAGAAGGGCGCCGGTGACATAGATGAAGAGTTGCGCCACATCATTCCAGATGACGGCTTTCATGCCTCCAAAGAAGGTGTAAATGATGGTGGCGGTGCCAATAAGAGCCACAGTCCAGATGTCGGAAAGGTCGGTCACGACGGAAAGAACCAGTGCGGTGGCAAAAAGGCGCACGCCGTCCGAAAGAGCACGTGTGACCTGAAACAGAAGAGCTGACAAGTTGCGCACGCTGGCACCAAATCGTGAATCTAGAACTTCATAGGCTGTCTGCAGGTTACCGCGAAAATAACCGGGAATGAGAATGAAGCTGACCAGCAGCCGGCCGAAGAAATATCCGATCACAACTTGAAGAAAGGTGAGGTCGCCGGAGTAGGCAATGGCGGGAGCGCCGATGAAGGTCAGAGTGCTGGTTTCGGTAGCGACGATGGAGAATGAGATAGCCCACCAGGGCACGTTCTTGCCGGCCAGGAAGTAGTCTTCGAGGTTCCTTTGTCCGCGACCGAGAAAAGTTCCGACGGTGGCACTGAGGGCCAGATAGGCAATCAGTACCACGTAATCAAGGACGGTAAATCCCATAGTCAGGGTTTAGCTCGAACAAGCACCGCTGGCTTCCAGTATCTGCTGCACGGGATCTTTGCTCAGCAGGTAAAAGGTTCGCCGAGGAGGTCCGGAGAGCAGATAGAACTCGCCGATAATATATCCTCGATCGAAATAGTGTCGAAAGATCTCACGTGTCTTCTCACGCCAATCCAAGGCCACCGATGGGCAAGTCTGGCAGATCGCGTCAAAATCGTCCGGTACTTCCACCAGCAGCCGACGATCCGGACGATCCAGGTCGTATTCCATTAGTTTGCCAATCGGCTCCGAGCCGGTCTCCGGGCCTATTTGGTTCACCTGAGTCAGGTCAGGTTTCTGATCCAGAGACGGCGGAGTCGCACAAAGCCTGTTCTTCACCCGCCCTGAAGTCACATGCCACTCCGCCCAGAGTCGATCAGTGGGCAATTGCTGGGTGAAGTGGCTCTGGACGCCTCCGTAGTAATCGCAGTGATAAGTGCAGGATACCGCACCCAGTTTTCGAATATTCAAGTTGGCATTAGCCGTTCGCAGTGGGTCAAAGGTCCACCTTATTCTTTCCAGACCGCTGTCGAGGGCGAAGGCTCGTTGATGGAGTTTTAAGTGGTAGCCAATGTTGAGGTGTCGGTGCTCCTTGACAACTCCCAGCATCTGGCTGTGAAGATAAGGCTTGTGGGAGTTCGAAAATTGGCCCATCCAAGCTGCCACGAAACCCACTGCCAGATCATCTAGAAAGGCGGCCGCCAGGTGTCCGCCGCTCTCGGAAAGAGCAAACAAAGTGCGGGCTGGACAGGGAAGGTCGGATCCGGGTTGGCCAAAGCCCCAGATCTGACGCTGCAAGCTGACCAGCTGAGACATGTCCTGGAGTGAGTGGAGTGTACGAATGTGAACCAGGCCGGAAGACGTCTCAACCTGCCGTTCACCGGTCATCGGTGAATACCATGTCCGATCGGATACAGGCCGGGAATGGTGACAGGCAATTTTCCCCGGAAAGGGATTTCACCCAGGATGGCCTTGGTTGCTGCCCGTTCGGCGCCGGGATAGTCTTCATAAGTCACTATGTAGCTGGGTAGGGTAGGTATTG